>NZ_RAWP01000118.1:0-29635 GCF_003668935.1 Corallococcus sp. AB032C
ACAGGGCTTTTCGTCGGCAGCGTCAGATGTGTATAAGGGAAAGGGTGGGGGCAGTCGAGGACGGCGTCACCGGGCCACCGGGCGTCGAGCCCGGTCTCCGGATGACTTCGACTGCGGGGAGCACCCGCCGTGTCTTCCTGTCGTTCACGGTTGTACGTTACCTGATGCGCGGAGTCCGGGCATGCCCGGGCTCACGGCTGGGGGGATGCTGAAAAGTCCACCTTCCACCCGGACGGTTCCCTCACCATCCGGACCTCGCCCGACCTGCCCGCCGAGCGCACCACCAAGGTCGCCACGTCGCCCTCCTGCCGGAGCAGCGAAACCTCCTGAACATCCGCCGGCACCGGGACATTCGCGAAGAACAGCGGGAGCGGCTCCGGCTTCACCATGCCCCCGGACGCGTCGCTCACCTGCTGCGCCCGCGTCTTCAGGACCTGCTGGGTCTGTTGTGACAGCCCTGCGTACGCCTTGGGCAGCTCTCCGCGCTGCACGTGCCGGTGGAACGTCTGGTAGGCCCCCACGGGGGTATCCGGCTGCAGCCGGCTGCAGCCGCTCAGGGCTAGGAAGGCGAACAGCAGCCAGGTCGTCATCGCGAGCGGGCGCATGGGGCCTCCGATTTAGGTCAAACCGCCGCCGTGGGGAAGCGGGAGGTGTGTCACGCCGCGTGCTGGTGGACGCGATTGCGCCCCGTTCCCTTGGCGGAATACAGGCTGGTGTCCGCCGCGCGCAGCAGGGCCTCCGTGCCCGGCAGGTCGTCCGCGGGCACCGTCGCCACGCCCAGCGACGCGGTCAGCTTCACCTCCTGCGACGTTCCGTCCGGCGACTTCCACGTCAGCTCCAGCCGCTCAATCGCCTCGCGCACCCGCTCGCACGCCCGCAACGCGTCCTGGGGGGCCGCCTCCGGCAACAGGGCGATGAACTCCTCGCCGCCGTAGCGGGCCAGCAGGTCCACCTCCCGCAGCGTGCCGCGCGCCGTGTGCGCCACCGCGCGCAGCACCTCGTCCCCGAAGGGGTGGCCGAACGTGTCGTTGATGCGCTTGAAGTGGTCGATGTCCAGCATCACCAGCGACAGGGGAGACCGGTACCGGCGCGAGCGCATGAACTCCTCGCTCAGCCGCTCCTCGAAGTAGCGCCGGTTGTACAGGCCCGTGAGCGCGTCCGTGCGGCTGAGCGCGAGCAGCTCCTGCCGGCGGCGGTCCAGCTCGCGGTTGGCCCACTCCAGCTCGCGGTTCTTCTCCAGGAGCGCGTCCTGCAGCGCCTTGAGCCGCAGCATGGACTTCACGCGCGCGCCCAGCTCCAGCATGTCGAAGGGCTTCACCAGGTAGTCGTCCGCGCCCAGCTCCAGCCCCTCCACCTTGCCCGCCGCCTGCCGGGCCGTCATCAGGATGACGGGGATGAAGCCGAAGCCGCCCTCGCCCGCGTTCGCCTTGACGATGCGGCACACCTCCACGCCGCCCAGGCCCGGCATCTCCACGTCCATCACGATGAGGTCCGGCCGGCCCGCGCGGATGGCGGACAGCGCCTGCGTCCCGTCCAGCGCTTCCTTGAAGACGTAGCCGTGCGGGGCCAGGCCCTCACGCACGTGGCGGATCTGCGCCGGATCATCGTCCACGATGAGCACGGTGCGCCCGGAGAAGTCATTGGCGGGTCCGCTCCTGCGCACGCCCTCCGGCATCCGTTTCCTTTCGGCTTCCGCCATGAGGCGCCCACCCCCAACAGGATGCGGTCGTGGCCCGACGTCGCGAGTGTCCCCTGGGGCAGGGACCCCGTGGGCGGATTCTCCTCCGGGGGGAGGGCGCTGCCAAGGGCCCTCGCGGGCACCCGCGGACACGAGGCCGCCGGGCGTCCAGGGCCAGACAGGTCCGGTGCGGGCTACGGCGCGGATTTCACCAGGCGTGCGCGGTACACGGGCTCTCCGGATGACAGGTAGCGCCGCTCGCGGGTGGAGGGCACCTCCTCCGGGTCGTACGGGTGGAACACCCCGGCGCCCAGCGGGTTGTGGAAGCCCGCCGCCTCCAGGATGTTCAGCATGGCCACCCCGCGGTCCTCCACGTCGGTGCGCATGTCGAAGCGGCCACCGGGCTTGAGCAGCCCCAGCATCACCTTCGCGAAATCGGGCTGCACGACGGCCCGCTTGGCGTGCGAGCGCTTCCACCACGGGTCGGGGAACTGCAGGTGGATGACGTCCAGCGACCCGGGCGCGAAGATGCGCGGCACCACGAAGCGCGCGTCGGATTCGACGACGCGCAGGTTCTTCAGGCCCGCCTTCTCCGCGCGCATCTGCGTGTCGCGCGCGTACTTCTTGCGCCACTCGAAGGCCACGAAGCGCACGCCGGGGTTGCGGCGGCAGTACTCCAGCGCGTGCCCACCCGCCCCGGAGCCGATCTCCAGCTCCAGCGGCCCCGTGAAGCCGAACTCCGCTTCCCAGTCCGGGGGCGCTTCCAGGGGAACGAACTTGAGGCCGACCGGTTCAGGGAGCAGGGCAGGGCGCATGGCGGGAACGGGGGCCTCTAACCATGGAGCCGCGTGGGTTGGCCAGGGCAAAAGCGCGCGGGGTGGTATAGGGAAGGGCCATGAGGGTCTTCCAGTCCGTGTCCGAGGCGGGCCGCCAGCTTCAGGGGCAGGCCCTCGCGCTGGGCAACTTCGACGGCGTGCACGTGGGCCACCAGGCCCTCTTCGCGGAAGCGCTTCGCCACGCCCCCGCGAACGCGCTCACCTTCCAGCCCCACCCGGGCAAGGTGCTCCAGCCGGACCTGGCGCCCAAGCTGATTACGCTCCTGCCGCGCAAGCTGGAGCTGCTCGCCGCGTGCGGCCTGTCCCACGGGGTGGTGCAGCCCTTCACACGCGACTACGCGCGCTCCACGCCGCAGGACTTCGAGGCCGCCCTCTTCGACACGCTGGGCGTGGGCCACGTCGTCGTGGGCAGTGACTACACCTACGGCGCCCAGCGCGCCGGCACCGTCACCACGCTGCGTGACGCGGCGGCGAAGCGGGGCGCCCGGGTGCACGTGGTGCAGCCGGTGAACGTGGACGGCGTCGTCGCGTCCTCGTCGCGGATCCGCGAGTACATCCTGGAGGGCAGGGTGGGCGCGGCCAGGCGCCTGCTCGGCCGCCCGTTCGACCTGGACGGCACGGTGGTGTCCGGCGCGGGCCGGGGGCGCACCATCGGCTTTCCCACCGCCAACGTGGACACGCAGAACGAGCTGCGGCCCGCGCCCGGCGTGTACGCCATCCGCGTGCGCCTCCTGGCGGAAGCGGATGGGCCCTGGCGGCCGGGGGCGGCCAACATCGGCGTGAAGCCCACCTTTGGCGGCACGGAGGTCACCATCGAGGCGCACCTCCTGGACTTCACCGGCGACCTCTACGGCAAGGAGCTGCGGGTGCAGTTCCTGGAGCGGCTGCGGCCCGAGCAACGATTTGGTTCCGCCGCAGAGTTGGTGGGTCAAATCAAGCGCGACGTGGAGGCCGCCCGCACCGTGGTGGCCCGCGGCGACGGGTAGGGGCCCCAGAGCGGCTCCAGAGCCCAGGGGCGCGCCCTCCGGAAGAGGGCTCCGGACAGCAAGGGAGCACGCCAGGGCGCCTTGACAGGCCGCGCATCGGTTTCCTCTAATCCGGGAGGATCCGTGCCAGGGCTTCAGGCCCCTGTAGCATGGCCTCATTCCCCCCGCGGGTCCCGCTGACAGCCGGGGCTCTGGCTGTTCCCTCCTCACGCTCAAAGAGGCATCCCAGAAATGTCCGGTCGACTCGGTGAATTGCTGGTGCGCGAGAACCTCATCTCCGTCCAGCAACTCCGCAAGGCGCAGGAGGAGCAGCAGAAGAGTGGCGCGCGCATTGGCACGGCGCTCATCAAGACGGGCGCCATCGAGGAGTCGAAGCTCACCGACTTCCTGTCGAAGCAGTACGGCGTCCCGGCCATCAACCTGAAGGACTTCGACATTGATCCGGACATCATCAAGCTCGTGCCCAAGGAAGTGGCCGAGAAGCACCTGGTGATCCCGGTCAACCGCGCGGGCCCGTCCCTCATCGTGGCCATGTGCGACCCGTCCAACATCTTCGCGGTGGACGACCTGAAGTTCCTCACCGGCTACAACATCGAAGCCGTCGTCGCGTCCGAGATCTCCATCCGCGAAGCCATCGAGCGCTACTACGCGGAGAAGGGCCCCTCGCTGGAGGACATCGTCGGCGACGTGGACGACGACATCGAGGTCGCCAAGGAGGAGCAGGAGAACGTGGATGAGATGGCCAAGGCCGCGGATGACGCGCCCGTGGTCAAGCTGGTGAACCTCATCCTCATGGACGCCATCAAGAAGCGCGCGTCCGACATCCACATCGAGCCGTACGAGAAGGACTTCCGGGTCCGCTTCCGCATCGACGGCGTGATGTACGAGGTGATGCGCCCGCCCATGAAGCTGCGCAACGCCATCACCAGCCGTCTGAAGATCATGGCGTCGCTGGACATCTCCGAACGGCGCCTGCCGCAGGACGGCCGCATCAAGATCAAGATCGGCGGTGGCAAGGAGATGGACTTCCGCGTGAGCGTGTGCCCCACGCTCTTCGGCGAGAAGGTCGTGATGCGCTTGCTCGACAAGAGCAACCTGCAGCTGGACATGACCAAGCTGGGCTTCGACGCGACGCCCCTGGCCTGGTTCAAGGAGGCCATCGACCGTCCCTACGGCATGGTGCTGGTGACGGGCCCCACGGGCTCCGGCAAGACGACGACGCTGTACTCGGCGCTCTCCAGCCTCAACGACGTGGGCACCAACATCTGCACCGCGGAGGACCCGGTCGAATTCAACTTCGCCGGCATCAACCAGGTGCAGATGCATGAAGACATCGGCCTGAACTTCGCGGCCGGCCTGCGCTCCTTCCTCCGCCAGGACCCCGACATCATCATGATCGGTGAGATCCGCGACTTCGAGACGGCGGAAATCGGCGTGAAGGCGGCGCTCACGGGCCACCTGGTGCTCTCCACGCTGCACACCAACGACGCCCCGGGCACGGTGAGCCGTCTGCTCAACATGGGCATCGAGCCGTTCCTCGTGACGGCGTCGCTCAACCTCATCCTCGCCCAGCGTCTGGCGCGCCGGCTGTGCCCCGCGTGCAAGCGCCCCGCGGAGAAGGTGGACGAGCAGGCCCTCATCGACGCGGGCATCCCGCCGGACAAGATGGGCACCTTCACCATGTACGAGAAGGTCGGCTGCCGCGAGTGCAACGACCGCGGCTACCGCGGCCGCGTGGCCATCTACGAGGTCATGCCCTTCTGGGACGGCCTCAAGGAGCTGGTCATCAACGGCGCCTCCGCCGCGGAGCTCAAGCAGGAGGCCATCCGCCTGGGCATGAGCAGCCTGCGCATGAGCGCGCTCAAGAAGCTCATGGACGGAATGACGACGCTCGAAGAGGTCGTGGGCAACACCGCGCCGGACCGCTTCTAGTCACCCCACCTCCTTCCCACACTTCTTCCTCCGACAGGACACGCATCCGTGGCCAACCTGCACCAGCTCCTCAAGGCGATGGTCGAGAAGGGCTCTTCCGACCTCCACATCACCACCGGCTCGCCGCCGCAGCTCCGCGTGGACGGTGAGCTCGTCCCGCTCAAGACGGCGCCGCTCACGCCCGTGGAGACCAAGCAGCTCTGCTACTCCATCCTCACGGACGCCCAGAAGCACAAGTTCGAGGAGGAGAACGAGCTGGACCTGTCGTTCGGCGTGAAGGGCCTGTCGCGCTTCCGCGCGAACATCTTCATGCAGCGCGGCGCCGTCGCCGGTGCGTTCCGCACGATTCCCTTCAAGATCCTGACGTTCCAGGAGCTGGGCCTGCCGCCGGTGGTGGCGGAGCTGGTGAAGAAGCCCCGCGGCCTCATCCTGGTGACGGGCCCCACGGGCTCCGGCAAGTCCACCACGCTGGCCTCGATGATCGACAAGATCAACACCGAGCGTCATGAGCACATCATGACCATCGAGGACCCCATCGAGTACCTGCACCCGCACAAGAACTGCCTGGTGAACCAGCGCGAGGTCGGTGCGGACACGCGCAACTTCAAGACGGCCCTCAAGTACATCCTCCGCCAGGACCCGGACATCGTGCTGGTCGGTGAGCTCCGAGACCTGGAGACCATCGAAGCGGCGCTCACCATCGCGGAGACGGGCCACATCTGCTACGCGACGCTGCACACCAACAGCGCGGTGCAGACCATCAACCGCGTGCTGGACGTCTTCCCGCCGTACCAGCAGCCCCAGGTGCGCGCCCAGATGTCCTTCGTGCTGGAGGGCGTGATGAGCCAGGCGCTCGTCTCCAAGGTGGGGGGGCCGGGCCGCGTGCTGGCCCTGGAGGTCATGGTGCCCAACCCCGCCATCCGGAACCTCATCCGCGAGGACAAGGTCCACCAGATCTACTCGTCCATGCAGGTGGGCCAGGCGAAGTACGGCATGCAGACGTTCAACCAGGCGCTGGCCGCCCTTCTGGCGCGCCGGGTCATCTCCCAGGACGAGGCCTTCGGCCGTTCTTCCGACCCGGAGGAGCTGCGCAACATCCTCGCCTCGGGTGGTGGAACGGGCGGGGCCCAGCGGCCGGCCGGGGGAGCGGGTGCCCGTTAGTTTTGGGGCATGAAAATCACAGGTTAGACTCCTCGCCCTCCCCGGAGGTCCCGTTATGGCAGCACCAGCAGTGCAGCAGAAGGCGACAGCGTCCAAGAAGAACAGTGCCCAGTTCCTCTGGGAGGCGAAGACCAAGAGCGGGGAGAACAAGAAGGGCGAGATGGAGGCCCCGGACATCGAGGCCGTCAACGCGCGCCTGAAGTCGCTCGGCCTCAACCCCACGAAGGTGCGCAAGAAGGGCGCCCTCGACGGGGCCATCTCCCTGCCCGGCATGGGCGGGGTGACGGGCAAGGACATCCTCATCTTCACCCGTCAGTTCGCGACGATGATCGACGCCGGCCTGCCGCTGGTGCAGTGCTTGGACATCCTCGCCAGCCAGATGGACAACCCCGCCTTCAAGAAGGTGGTGTTCGCCATCAAGAGCAAGGTGGAGCAGGGCAGCACCTTCGCGGACGCGCTGAAGGAGCACCCCAAGATCTTCGACGAGCTCTACGTGCAGCTGTGCGCCGCGGGCGAGGTGGGCGGTATCCTCGACACCATCCTCAACCGGCTCGCCGCCTACCGTGAGAAGAGCGAGAAGCTGAAGGCCAAGGTCAAGAGCGCCATGACCTACCCGTCAGTGGTCATCCTGGTGGCCATCGGCGTGACGGCGCTGCTGCTGCTCAAGGTGACGCCCGTCTTCGAGAAGATGTTCGCGGACTTCAACTCCAAGCTGCCCGCGCCCACGCAGGTGGTCGTGGACATGTCGAAGTTCGCCCAGGCGTACTTCATCCACACCGTGGTCGGCATCGCGGCGGTGGTGTTCTCCTTCACCTGGAGCTACCGCCAGCCCAAGGGCCGCAAGTTCTGGGACAAGGTCTTCCTCAAGATGCCCCTGTTCGGCGACGTGCTCCGCAAGGTGGCCGTGGCGCGCTTCACGCGCACGCTGGGCACGATGATCTCCTCGGGCGTGCCCATCCTGGACGCGCTGGACGTGACGGCGAAGACGGCCGGTAACCGCACGGTGGAAGAGGCCATCTACTACGTGCGCGGGAAGATCGCCGAGGGCAAGAACATCGCGGGCCCGCTGCTGGAGACGAAGGTGTTCCCCTCCATGGTGGTGCAGATGATTGGCGTCGGCGAGGCGACGGGCGCCATGGACACCATGCTCAACAAGATCGCCGACTTCTACGACGACGAGGTCGACACGGCGGTCAGCGCCCTCACCTCGATGATCGAACCGCTCCTCATGGTGTTCCTGGGCGGCGTGGTCGGCGGCTTCCTCATCGCCATGTACCTGCCCATCTTCTCGCTTGCCGGCGCCATCAAGTAGCGCGGGCGGTGGAAGGCTGATGCGCGGCGTGGCCCCCGGGCTGCGCTCGCGTCTGGTGTGGCTGGTGTTGTTCCGCACCGTCGCGGCGAGCCTGTCGCTCGTCGTGACGGTGGTCCGGCTGGCGACCCAGCCCGCGCAGGAGCCCAGCCGCGCGGACTCGCTGTCGTTCGGGGTCATCGCGGCGGCCTACGTCCTCACGGTGGTGACGGGCCTGCGCTTGCGCCGGGGCACCGCGGGGCGCCTGGACGCCGTGGTGCAGGTGGTGGGCGACGTCATCATCGCCACCGGCCTGGTGTTCCTGAGCGGCGGCGCGGAGTCGCCGCTGACGTTCCTCTACAGCCTGGCCGTCATCGGCGCGGCGGTGGTGTTGGATCGGCGCGGCGCGCTGTGGGCCGCGGTCGTGTCCTCGCTGGCCTTCACCGGGCTGCTGCTGGTCATGCGGCTCACCCTGCCGGCGGACGCCCCGACGATGGCGCCCTCGCGGGTGCTCTTCGTGCTGGGCAGCAACGTGCTGGCGCTGGGCCTCATCGCCGTGCTGTCCGGCTACCTGTCGCGCCAGTTGTCCGCCACGGGCGGTGCGCTGTCCCAGAGCGAGGCGGACCTGCGCCGGCTGGGGCGGCTGCAGCAGCTCATCCTGTCCTCAATGCCGTCAGGGCTCGTCACCTGTGACGCCGAGCGGCGCGTCACCTTCCTCAACACCGCGGCCTGCGGCATCCTCCAGGTCACGGACAGCGCGTGCGTGGGCCAGCCGCTGGAGAAGCTCCTGCCGGGCGTGTCCGTGCTGGCGCCGCGCGCCACCCGGGGCGAGCTGCGGGTGAAGACGCCCGGGGGCCAGCGGGTGCTGGGGCTGTCCGTGTCGCCCCTGGAGGGCGAGGCGGGCTCGCTGCTCATCGTCTTCCAGGACCTCACGGAGCTGCGGCGCATGGAGGAGGACCTCAAGCGCACGGACCGGCTGGCCAGCCTGGGCGCGCTGTCCGCGCAGCTGGCGCACGAAATCCGCAACCCGCTGGCCGCCATGCGCGGCTCCGCGCAGCTGCTGGCCCAGGACTCGTCCGGTGACGTGGTGGTGACGAAGCTCACCGGCATCCTCACGCGTGAGGCGGACCGGCTGGCGCGGCTGGTGGAGGACTTCCTGCGCTTCGCGCGCCCACCCGAGCCGCAGCGCCGGCCGGTGGCCCTGGACACGCTGCTGTCGGAGACGGTGGACATGCTCCGCGCGGACCCGCTTTCACGCGAAGTCCAGATGGAGGTGCGCTCGCTGGACGCGCTGACCGCGCCGGTGGACCCGGACCAGCTGCGTCAGGTGCTCCTCAACCTGGTGCGCAATGGCATCCAGGCGGCGGGGCCGAAGGGAACGGTGCGCGTGGCCCTGGCGCGCGCGGACAAGGAAGCGCAGATTCGCGTGTGGGACTCGGCGGGCAGCATCACGGAGGAGATGATGGGACACCTGTTCGAGCCGTTCTTCACGACCCGCAACGGTGGCACCGGGCTGGGCCTGTCCACCGCGCACTCCATCATCCACGCGCACGGAGGCACCATCCGCGTGACGTCCAATCCCGCTGAAGGCACCGAGTTCCTCGTGGGGCTGCCCCTGTGACGGCGCCGCTCCCTCATGACGGTGGGTCGCGCGGCCACGTGCTGGTGGTGGACGACGAGCTGTCCATGCGCGAGTACCTGGAAATCCTCCTCGTGCGGGAAGGCTACGCCGTGACGAGCGTGCCCTCCGTGGAGAACGCGCGGGCCATGCTGGAGAAGGACCAGGTGGACCTGGTCATCTCCGACATGAAGCTGGGCTCGGGCAGTGGCCTGGACGTGCTGCGCACGGCGCGCTCGCGCAAGGAGCCGCCGGAGGTGGTGCTCATCACCGCCTTCGGCACGCCGTCCTCCGCGGTGGAGGCCATGCGCGAGGGCGCCTACGACTACATCTGCAAGCCCTTCGACAACGAGGAACTGCGGCTGCTGGTGCACAAGGCGCTGGAGAAGCGCGCGCTGCGCCAGGAGAACCTCACGCTCAAGTCGCGGCTCCTGCCCGGCCTGGGCGGGTTGCTGGTGGGGACGAGCCCCCGCATGCGCGCCCTGTGGCAGCTGGTGGAGAAGGTGGCCCCGGGCCGCAGCACGGTGCTGGTGACGGGGGAGAGCGGCACCGGCAAGGAGCTGGTGGCGCGCGCCATCCACCTGCGCGGCCAGCGCGCCGCCCAGCCCTTCCTCCCCTTCAACTGCGGCGCCCTCAATGAAGGCGTGCTGGAGAGCGAGCTGTTCGGCCACATGAAGGGGTCCTTCACGGGCGCCACGCACGAGCGGCCGGGCCTGCTCGTGTCCGCGGCCGAGGGGACGGTGATGCTGGACGAGGTGGGCGAGATGCCGCTCGCCACGCAGGTGAAGCTGTTGCGCGTGCTGCAGGAGCGCAAGGTGAAGCCGGTGGGCAGCGCTGCGGAGATTCCCTTCCAGGCGCGCGTCATCGCGGCCACCAACCGCCGGCTGGAGGCGGAGGTGAAGGCGGGCCGCTTCCGCGAGGACCTCTTCTACCGGCTCAACGTCATCACGCTGGAGCTGCCCCCGCTGCGCGAGCGGCCGGAGGACATCCCGCCGCTCGCCACGCACTTCCTGGCGCGGCTGGCGGAGGAGCTGGGCCGGCCGGCCCTGCGCTTCGCGCCGGAGACGCTGGCGGTGATGGAGCGCTACGCGTTCCCGGGCAACGTGCGCCAGTTGCAGAACATGGTGGAGCGCGCGGCCACGCTGTCGGACTCGGAGCTGCTGGGGCCCGGCACGCTGCCGCCCGCGGTGCGCGGTGAGTCGGAGCCCCTGAGCCGCCCGGGCGACAGCGGCGAGCCTTCGCTGGGCTCGGGCTTCAACCTGGAGCGCCACCTGGACGAAAACGAGCGGCGGCACCTGCTGGCCGCGCTCAAGCAGTCCCAGGGCGTGAAGACGCGCGCCGCGGAGCTGCTGGGCCTGTCCTTCCGCTCCTTCCGCTACCGGTTGGCGAAGCACGGCCTCACGGAAGAACTGGACGAGCCGTCCCCCCGGTCGTGACGGACTCCCGGGCGTCTTCCGCCTCCGGGAGCGCGACGGCGGGCTCGGCCAGGTAGCTCAGCCGCTTGGTCTCCAGCGACAGCTGGCTCACGCCCTCGAGCACCAGACCCACGAGTCCCGACAGCGCGCCCAACAGCACCAGGCCCGTGCACAGGATGGCGGTGGGGAAGCGCAGCACCTGGCCCGTCTCGAAGAACTGGAGGAAGACGGGAATGGACAAGAGCAGCGCGACGACGACGAGCACCGCTCCGAGGGCGCCGAAGAACTGCCGTGGCCGCAGCAGCCGCTGCAGCCGTAGGATGTGGACCAGGATGCGAAGGCCGTCGCGCCAGGTGTTCAGCTTGCTGTGCGAGCCCTCCATCCGCTTCGCGTAGCGCGTGGGCACCTCGCGCACGGGCATGCGCAGCTGAAGCGCGTGGATGCTCATCTCCGCCTCGATTTCGAACCCCTCCGAGGCGCAGGGAAACGACTTGATGAAGCGCCGCGACATCACCCGGTAGCCGGAGAAGATGTCCGACAGCCCCTTGTCGAAGAGGCTGGCCACCACCTGGTTGAAGAGCCAGTTGCCGGCCACGTGGCCCGCCCGGTAGGCCTCGTTCTCGGTGTGCACCCGCGTGCCCACGACCATGTCCAGGCACTCGTCCTGGAGCAGGCGGGTCATCCCTTCCGCCGCGCTGGCGTCGTAGGTGCCGTCGCCGTCCGCGACGACGTAGATGTCTGCGTCCACGTCCGCGAAGGCCCGCCGCAGGACGTTGCCCTTGCCGCGCCGGGGCTCGGCGCGCACCAGGGCGCCCGCTTCCCGCGCCACCCGGGCTGTCTCGTCCGTGGAGGCGTTGTCGTAGACGTAGACCGTCGCCGTGGGCAGTGCCTGGCGGAAGGACTGCACCGTGTGCGCGATGGCCAGCGCCTCGTTGAAGCAGGGGAGGATGACCGCGATGCGGGGCGGCGGCGCGAGGCTCGGGCGGCTCATTCGGAAGGTCGGCAAAAAAAGGGGCCACGTCCTCGTGGCGTGGAGCGCCACTCTACACGCTCCTTCCGCTGATCCACGCCCCGGGCCGTTGCGCTACGCTGCCGGGCCTCACCCATGGCTCCTCCCCCTGGCAGATCCCCCTTCCCCCCGCTCGTGCTGGCCGCCGTGCTGTTGCTGGCTCACGCGGCGCTCTGGCTGTCGTACTTCAAGGGCTTCCGCCTGGACGTGGGGAGCATCGACCTGCCGACGCCCCGGTATCTCCTGCTCGCGGCGATGATGGGCTTTCTCGGCATCCCCGTGGTGGTGTGCCTGGCGCTCGCGGGAGGCCGGGGCCTCCGGGCGGAGACCCTCCAGCGCTGGCGCTCCGCGTGGCGTGATTACCCGGACCGCCGGAGCCTCGTGCTGCTGGGCCTGATGGGCGTGCTCATTCCGCTCGCCATCCAGTCGCTGCTCCTGGGGCACGCGCCCCTCACGGACGACGAGGCCTCCTATCAGTTCGCGGCGCGCCTCCTGGCGTCCTTCCGGCTGTGGGTGCCCTCGCCGCCCCTGAAGCTCTTCTTCGACAACGGCTTCCTCGTGAACGACGGGAAGCTGTACAGCCAGTACTTCCTCGGGTGGCCGTTCCTCCTGGCGTTCGGCATGAAGGCGGGCGTGCCCTGGCTCATCAACCCGCTGCTCGCGGGAGCGACGACGGTGGCCGTCTTCCTGGTGGCGCGCGAGTGGTTCGGCTCGGCATGGGCGCGCGTCGCTGCGCTCCTGTGCCTCGTGTCGCCGCTGCTGATGACGGGCGCGGCCACGATGATGTCTCACACCGCGGTCCTCTTCGCGCTGGCGTGGCTGCTGTACTGCGTGCAGCGCTCGCGCGCGGGGGCCGGCGCGGCGGCGAGCGCGGGCGTGGCGTTCTTCTTCTGCCTGGCGTTCTGGACGCGGCCCGCGACCGCGGTGGGCCTGGGGGGGCCGCTGCTCGTGTGGTGGGCCCTGGGGCTCTGGCGGAGCGAGCGCCGAGGGGTGCCCGCGAGAGTGGGCGCCTTCCTGGCGGTGGCGGTGCCGCTCGCGGCGCTGTTCCTCGCGGCCAACGCCGCCCAGACGGGCTCGCCGTGGATGACGGGCTACCACGCGGGCCTGTTCTACGCGCGCGCCAACGCCTTCCGCTTCGCCACGTTCGCCCCCGATTCCGCGAGCGGGGAAGGCTTCTGGTACTTCTTCGTGGACCGCTCCCCGTGGCTCGCGCTGGGCCGCGGCGTGGTGGCGCTCTTCCGGCTGAGCGTGGATGGCTTCGGGTGGCCGCTGGGCCTTGCGCTCGCGTGTCTGGCGCGGGGGCCGCACGCGCGCTGGATGGCGGCGAGCATGGCCGGGCTCTGGGTGGTGCACATTCCCGTGGCGGACGCGGGCATCGACTCGTTCGGGCCGGTGCACTATTCGGAGGCGATGCTGCCGCTGGTGCTGCTGACCACGGACGGACTGCGCACGCTGTGGCGCTGGGCGTGGGCGCAGGGGCGGCCGGGGCTGGTGCCGGGCACGGTGGCGGGGCTGCTGCTGGTGTGCGCGGCCATGTACCTGCCCCCGCGGTGGACGACGCTGGCCCTGCTGGCGCGGGACGTGCGCACGCCGTTGGAGTTCGTGGAGCGCGAGGCGCCGGTGCCGTCCATCGTCTTCACGCAGCACCCCATCGCGCCGCCATGTCAGGCGGCCCCGGCGCGCCACTTCGTTTTCACCCGGCCCAACAACGGACCGGACCTGGATGACCCCGTGCTCTGGGCCAACCACCTGGGCGTGGAGCGGGACCGGGAGCTGATGAAGCGCTTCCCGGGACGCGAGGGCTACCTGCTCGTCGTGTCGCGAAAGGACTGCCAGCACCGGCTCGTCCCGCTCGACCAGGCCTCCCCCGACCGCTTCCCCTCGCCGGTGAAGGAACTGCCCTCGGATTTCCCCCCGCCGTCGCCCTGACCGCCCGCCGGAGCGTCCCGATGCTGAAGCCCGAAGCCCGCTGGCTCTCACGCCAGATGACGTCACTGGATGTCTCGCGGTTGTCCCCGCTGCTCAACGTGGGCAGCTCCACGCGCCACTTCCGTGAGGTCCAGCAGCCGTGGATCCACCAGGAGCTCTTCGCGCCGTGGCTGGCGCGGGGCGGACAGGTGGTGCACCAGGACCTCAAGGCCGACGACGGAGTGGACGTGGTGGGCAGCCTGCTGGACGCGGACTGCATGGCCCGGTTGGAGGCGCGCGGCATCCGCTCCGTGTGCTGCACGAACGTGCTGGAGCATGTCCCGGATCCCCGGGACTTCGCGCGCCAGCTGTCCCGGCTGGTGGCCCCCGGGGGCGTGCTCCTGCTCAGCGTGCCGCGTGCCTTTCCCTGGCACCCGGACCCCATCGACACCCGCTTCCGGCCGACGGTGTCAGAAGTCGCCGCGCTCTTCCCGGACCTGCGGCTCGTGGCCGGCGAGGTGGTGCCCTGCGGCACGCTCGTGCACCTGGTGGCCCAGGACCTGCCCGCGGCGGTGGGCCGGCTCCTGCGGCCGGGCCGCGGCGCCGAGCCGGGCGTCCCCCGCGAGAGCGTGGCGCGGTGGCTGTGGCCGTGGCTGGTGCGCCCCTTCGAAGTGACGTGCGCGGTGTTCGAGCGGCCCTGATGCCCGGTCCTCAGCCCTCGCGCACGAGCCGCGCGAGCGTCTGCTCGTAGTCCGTGATGAAGCGCTCCAGACCCCAGCGCTCGCGTCCCCAGTGCGCGACCTGCTCGCGAGGGGGCGGGGAGGCCAGCAGGCTTCGCACGGCCGCCGCCAGCGCGTCCGCGCCCTCCACCCGCAGCACGCCGGGCGCGTCCGAGACGTTGGCGGTGAAGGACGGATCCGTGGACACCACGGCGGGCAGACCCGTGAGCATGCCCTCCTGGAGCGTCAGGGGCAGGCCCTCGCCCCGCGAAGGCAAGAGCAGCACGTCCGCGCACGCGTAGAGCTCGTGCATGCGCGCGTGGTCCACCTGGCGCAGGTGGTCGGTCCCCGTCAGGCCCTCGATCTCGGAGGCGAGCGGGCCGTCTCCGGCCACCACCAGCCGGATGCCCTCTGGGGCAAGCCTCCGCTGCACCTCGGCCACCAGCGACACCCCCTTCTTCGGCACCAGGCGCGCGGCGAAGAGGACGAGGGGCGCGGACTCGGAAAGGCCGAAGGCGGCGCGGGCCCGGCGTCGTGCTTCCGGGGCGAGCGGCTGGAAGCGCGGTGAGAACCCCAGGGGAATCAGGCGCAGGGGACGCTTCAGGCCCACGCGGGCGAAGTAGGCCTGCACGTGGGGGCTGTACGTCACCACCTCGGTGGCGGACATCAGCACCGTGCGCCCGAGCGTCCGGTAGGCCACGTCCTGCACGGTGTCCAGCACCCCACCGTAGGGGACCTCACCCACGTGCTGGGTGATGAGCAGCGGCTTGCGGTGGCGCCGGCAGAGCGCGGCCGTCATCGCGGAGGACAGGTAGAGGCAGTCGTGCGCGTGCACCACGTCCACCTCGCGCACGAGCGCGTCCAGCTGCCGCCAGCCCGACGGGGCCCACACCGGCATGGGCACATGGAGGTTGCGCTCCAGCCAGTTCCACGCGGCCACCCGCACGCGCGCGTCGGAGACCCCGGGCGGCTCGGGCGTGGCGCCGGCAATCCACCGCACGTCGTGGCCCCGCCCGCGCAGCCCCTGGAACAGCGTCTCCACCATGATTTCGATGCCGCCAGGGTGGGGCGGCATGAAGTTCGAGACCTCGAGGATGCGCATGGCGAATGGGCCCATCGCGCGGCGGTCCGGTCCGTCTCTCTTGACGGGTGGGAGCCGACGCGGGCGGTCCCACCATCGCACGGGCCGCCGGGCCACCGGGAGCCGCATGTGACGCGCGGGCCGGGCTCCCTGCTCAGGGAGCGGACCCTCCGGCGCGGGCCGCCGCCTCGTGCTCACGCGCCTGCGCTTCATGCCCCAGCGCGCGGTGGACGCGGCCCAGCGCTCCGAGCACCGCGGGCGCGTCCGGTGCCAGCCTCCGGGCCTCCTCCAGCGGGACCAACGCCTCCTGCGCGTGTCCTGTGCGCAGCAGCGACTCGCCCAGGGAGACCCGGGCGTCGACGCTCGTTGGCGCGAGCCGGACCGCCTCCTGGAAGGCCCGGGTGGCCGCCGCGTCGTCCCTCAGCGCGTGCAGGGCCTCGCCGAGCTGGTAATGGATGCCGGATTGGTCCGGCATCCCGACGAGCGCGGCTTCCAGCAGCTCCCGGGCCCGGGCGGGTTGCCCCGCCTTGATCAGGGCCTGGGCCAGGGCATTCACGGTGGGGGGATGGGTGGGCCGCAGCCTCACCGCGTGCTCCAGCGCGGGCAGGGCTTCGTCCACGCGTCCCTCGCGCAGGAGGGCACTCCCCAACTGGTAGTGCGGCGTGGGCGCGTCCGGGCTCACCTCCACGGCATTCGCCCACAGGCTCACCTCGTCCTGCCAGACGCCCACCTGCGTCGCGGCGCTCGCGGTTGCCGCCAGCAGCACCGCGCCCGCGACGGCCGTGGGCACCAGGGCTCCCGGGGATGTGGCCTCGCGGCGCGCCCGGGCGTTCCAGACGCCCCATGCCGCGGCGAGGCCCAGACAGAGCCCCACGGAAGGCAGATAGTCGTAGCGCTCGGAGACCGCGCTCTCCCCGAGCGCGCGAAGGTGCAGCGCCGGCAGCAACGGCAGCATCAGCCACGCCAGGCCCAGCCAGGCCCCGGGCACCCGCCGCCGCAGGAGCACCAGCCCCGCCACCACGCCCAGCGCGACCCCCAGGCCCACCCACGCCCGGACTGCCGTAAGCGAGGTGACGAGCTCGAAGGGGTGCAGCACGCTCAGGCCCGAGGGCAGGACGAGCAGCCGCGCGTGTTCCGCGAGCAGCGGCAGCGCGTTGAACAGCGCGAGCCCGGGGGGCACCGAAGCCCACCCCGAATTCACCACGGAGAGACCCACGGCGTGCAGCCGCAGCGCCAGGTAGACGGCGCCGACGAGCACCAGCGGTCCGTAGCGCCAGGCCCACTCGCGCTTGCGTTCGGCGGAAGGCGGGGCGCGGTCCATCAGCTCCCAGGCGAGCAGCATGCCGGGCAGCACGGCGGCCACTTCCTTGAAAAGCAGCGCCACGAGCCACAAGCCCGCACCCGCCACCGCGCGTCCGGGACGCAGCGGCCGGAGGGCCAGGCACGCCAGCATGCCCAGGCCCGCCGTCGTGGCGGCCACGTCCATGACCGCGCTGACCCATGCCACCGCTTCCACGTGCACCGGGTGCACGGCGAAGAGCAGCCCCGCGACCAGGCCGGCTCCTGGACGCTTGTCATCCAGCACGCGCCTGGCCAGGACCCAGACGAGCAGCGACGCGACCGTGTGCAGCACGACGGGCACGAGGTGGTACGCCCAGGGCGTGGTGCCCGCCACGCCGTGCACGGCCAGCAGCAACACATGGGTCAGCGGCCGGTAGAACACGCCGTTCGCGGAGGCGCCGGGAACGAAGCCGAAGAGGGGTTGGGTGAAGGCGTTTCCCAGCGTCGCCGCCGAGCGGATCCACGGGTTGGCCTCCACGAGCACGTAGTCGTCGTAGACCAGCCCGCCTGCCACCGCCGGCGCGTACACCGCGAGCGCCGCGAGCACCACGGCCACGGCCTGGAGGCCTCCGCGCGACGGCCCGGCGGCGTGGGAGAGGGGAGGGGCGGAAGGCACGGAAGGGGTCACGAAGGAGGCTCCCACGGAGGCTGGGGCCACGATACCCGATGCGCCGGAGCGCCGAGGGGACACGCACCTGGCAGGCCAGCAGGCGTGGGGCGCGGGTGCCCGGAGGATGACCCACCGGCCCCCCGGCCAGGGGCGGGAGCGGAGTGGGTCGGTGGTAGGGTCCACCCCCTTTCGACCCATGGCCTCCACTCCCTTCCACGGTCCGCCTCCGCGCACCTCCCTCCAGGTCCTCTGGGTGGTCCTCGCGGCGCTGCTCGTCCACGCGCCGGCGCTCGCGAATGGCTTCGTCTACGACGACGTTCCCCTGCTCCTGGAGAACCCCTGGCTGCGCTCCGTGGACGGGCTTCGCGCCGCGTTCAGCCACTCCCTCTTCGGCTTCGTCGACGACGGCGCGGACTCGGGGCTGGGCTCGGGCTACTACCGGCCGCTCGCGCACGTGACGTTCTGGCTGCTGCGGGCGGTCTTCGGGACTTCCCCCTGGGGCTACCACCTGCTGCTCATCCTTGCGCACGCGGGCGCGTCCGTCCTGGTGTGGCGGCTGCTGCGGACCTGCCTGCGCGGCGAGGGCGGGGAGGACGTGTCCGGGTGGGCGGCCCTCGCGGGAGCGCTCCTCTTCGCCCTGCATCCGGTCCACACGGAGGCGGTGGTGTGGGTGAGCGGCTGGATGGACCTGAGCGCCTGCCTCGCGCTGCTGATCACGGCGCGGTTGCTCGTGCCGGGCCCCGTGTCGTCCCCGCGCGCGTGGCTGGCCGCGCTGGCGTGGCTTGGGGGGCTGCTCCTCAAGGAGACGGCCATCGTGCTGCCGGTGCTGCTCGTTGTCCTCGAGTGGGGCACTGGCACGGCACCGGTGGGGTTCCGGGAGCGGCTGCGGCGTCATGGCCCCCTGGCCGTGGCGCTGGCGGTGTACGCCGCCCTCCGGCTGAGCGCGCTGGGGCTGGCCGCGCCCGCGGATCCGCGGCGGCTGTCGAATGGAGGCGCGAGCCTGGCGGACGCGCTGTCGCTGGTGACGCGGTTCGGAGGCAAGCTCCTCTGGCCGCACCCGCTGGTGGCGGCGCCTCCCGCGTCATGGGTTCGCTCCCCGTGGGAGCCCGCGGTGCTCCTGGGGGGATTGTGCGTGATGGGCTTCCTGCTGCTGCTGGGCTGGGCGGTGCGAAGGCGCCAGGGCGCGGTCGTGACGGGGCTGGCATGGCTGGCCGTGCCCCTGCTGCCCGTCCTGGCCCTCCAGTCACGCGGCGTGGAGGCCTACGCGGAGCGCTACCTCTACCTGCCCTCGGTGGGGTTCGTGCTGCTCGTGGCGGTGGGGCTGCGGGCCCTGCTCGAGCGCTGGCCCGCGAGCGCCCGCGCGCTGACGCTCGCTTCCGGTGGGGTGCTGGCATCCTTCGCCCTGCTGACGCTCTTGCGCATCCCCGTGTGGCACGACGAGGTGTCCCTGTGGGAGACAACGGTAGAGCAGGTCCCCGAGCGTCCGTCAGCCCATGCGTGGTTGGGGGCCGCGTACCTGAACGTGCGGCGCGCGCCCGAGGCAGTGCCCCACCTGGAGACCGCCATGGCGGCGTTGCCCGGCAACTACCGCGTGCGCAGCGACCTGGCCGTCGCCTACGCGATGACGGGGCGCTTCGAGGACGCCGTGCGCCAGTTGGAGGCGGCCATCCGGCTCAAGCCCCGGAGCGCCACCCCGCGCCACAACCTGGGGCTGACGCTGCGCAGGGCAGGGCAGTTGGAATCGGCGGTGGCGAGCTTCCGGGAGGCCCTCCAACTGGAGCCCGCCCGCGCGGACTCGCACCTGGAACTGGGCCGCACACTGTTGCAGCTGGGCCGGCCCCGCGAGGCCGAGGCCGCCCTCACGGAGGCGCTTCGCCTCAAGCCGGACCTGGAGGCCGCGCGCCGGGCGCTGGCGGCGGCCCGGTCCGCGCCGTCCACCGCGCAGCCCGGGCCGTGAGCTTCAGCGGAAGTCGCGCCGCTCGAAGATGAACATGGCCAGCGCGGTGAAGACCGCGGCCCACGCCGTCCCGTAACCCACCGCGGACAGCAGGGTGGTCGCGTCGACGGGCAGCGCGTACGTGGCCTGGGGCTTGAAGTTCATCCGCTCCAGGTTGGGCAGCATGTAGAAGATGATGCGGCCCATCCAGCGGACCAGCTGGCTCTCCGAGTAGCTGGAGATTTCATACAGGTCCCCCGCCAGGTGCCCGGCGAAGTACAGGCCCGTCGTGCAGATGGAGGACACCGCGGGGCCGCAGAAGCTGGAGAAGAGGATGCCCGCGCTGCTGAGCACGAGCAGCTCGAACCACATGGCCCCGGCCGCCACCAGGTGCGTGGAGTGGATGGGCGTGTGGAACAGCAGCAGCTGGCTCAGGAAGATGAGCGTCATCGCCACCAGCACCACGCCCAGCGTCAGCATGGTGCCCGCCAGGCGCGCCAGGAGGAACTGCGTGCGCGACACCGGCTTGCTCACCATGAGGAAGATGGTGCGCCGCTCGATCTCCCGGCTCAGCAGGCCGCACGACAGGAAGATGGCGAGGAAGGCCAGGATGAGGCTCATCATCCCCAGGCCGAAGTCGGTCAGCACGCGGTCGAAGGTGCTGACCGTCACCTCCGTCACCAGCGTGGAGGACAACAGGACGATGACCGCGAACACGCCCACCACCACCGTCACGCGGTTGCGGCGCGCTTCGCGAAAACCGTTCCACATCATCGCGCTGAACGCGCTCACGTGTTGATCTCCCCGCCCACGCTCGTCGCGCGGCCCGAGTTCTTCAATGCGTCCATGAACAGCTGCTCCAGCGAGAACCGCGCCGGCTGGATGCGGTTCACCCGCCCGCCCGCGCCCAGCACCCCGCCCAGGAGCCGCTGGCTGTCCGCGTCCGACACCTGCAGGAGCACGCGCCCGTCCAGGGCCTGCGCGGACTCCAGCGTCACGCCCAGCTCCTTCACCTTCTCCAGGGGCAGGTTCTCCACCACCATCTCCACGGTGGGCACCTGCGCGGACACCAGCTCCTGCACGCTGCCTTCGCGCACGCGCCGCCCGCCCACCAGCACCGCTAGGCGGTCACACAGGGCTTCCACGTCCGGGATGATGTGGCTGCAGAACAGCACCGTCGTGCCGTGGTCCCGCTCGGCGAGGATGAGGTCGCGCATCTGCCGGCGGCCCAGCGGGTCCAGGCCGCTCGTCGGCTCGTCCAGGATGAGCAGCTTCGGCCGTCCCACCAGCGCCTGCGCCAGCGCCACGCGCTGCACCATGCCCTTGGAGTAGCGGCGGATCTGCAGCTTCTCCGCGCCCGCCATCTCCACCGCGCCCATCACCTCCGTCACCCGCCGGTCCAGGTCCTGGCCGCTCAAGCCGGACAGCTGTCCCGCCAGCGTCACGAACTCCCGCCCGGTGAGGTACTCGTAGGGCGCCGGGTTCTCCGGCAGGAAGCCCACCAGCCGCCGGGTGGCCGCGTGGTCCACCGGCTGCCCGTACAAGAGCGCGGTGCCGCCACTGGGCCGCACCAGGTTCATCAGGATCTTGATGGTGGTGGACTTGCCCGCGCCGTTGGGACCGAGCAGGCCGTAGATCTGCCCGGGGCCCACCTGGAGGTCCAGGCCCTGGAGCGCCCGCACGGTGCGGTTGAGCCAGAAGCCTACCTTGTACGTCTTGGAAAGCCCCTGGGCCTGGATGGGAAGGGCTTCAGGGTGTGGTGTCTGCATTGGGAGCCATGCCCTCCGGTTGGGCGTTGGGGCGGATGCGTTTTCCTTCGGGAGTGCGCTCATCGTAGATGACCTGCAAGCGGAACTCCGAGGTGGACGAGTACACCCGGCCGCCGTCGCCAATGAAGAGGCGGCCACCCAACGGATCCGCTGGCAGCCGGGTCATCCCTCCATCCTCCACCAGTGCTTCCAAGGTGGCGGGAGCGCGGCCGTGCCGGGTGCGGTAGCGCGCCACCTCCGCGTCCAACTGCTGGAGCACGCGCTCCTGGAGGATTTCCCGGACGCGGCGGTCGTAGGTCCGGCGCGTCTCTTCGTCCTCGGCGCCGTCGCGCATCATCACCGCCAGGGACAGGCCTGTGTCGAAATCGCCGGCCTGGGCATACAGCCGCGTGGCCAGCGCCGAGTACCAGGCCGGCGCATCCCTCCGGCGCGACAGCTCCGTGATGATGTCCGCCGCTTCCTTGTACTCGCGGTGGAAGAACATCAGGTTGTAGGCAAGCTGGAACCACGTGCGCGAGTTCTCCGGCACGTTCCGGGTCCCCTTGCGCAGCAGCTTCGTGGACTCCTCGACGTTGGCGTACTGCTCACGTCCCAGGTGGATGGGGATGGTCGTCCCCGCGAACCAGTAGACCGTCGCGAACTTGGGATCCAGGTCCGTCGCCAGGTCCGCGTAGGCGTAGACGTCCCGGTAGTCCGTAGGGGTCTTGGATCTGCCGATGCGGTTGAGGGTGAGGATCCAGAAGTAGTCGGTCACCAGCCCCAGCTGTCCCCGGAAGACGGCGCGCAGCAGCCCGGGGCGCGGCAGGAGCGGCCGGTCGTTCACCCGAAGCGTCGGGGTAGGTGGGGCCGCCAGCAACACGACGCAGAGCAGGGCGGCGGGCAACAGCAGGGCAGGCAGCTTGCGCATGGGCTCCACGAAAACGCCAACGGGGTCCCCGGAATGATCCCAGAGACCCCGCGTGCTGGATCATGCCTCCTCGTTCAGACGGAAGCCAGTGACATCACGGGCAGCTGACGTCGTTGTAGGCGTTGCCCGGCTCGCCACCGGAGACGGCGTCCTGGTCGTTGCCGCAGACGGCCGCCAAGTCGACGGTGGTCGCCGCGGAGGTGATGCCCCACGTGTCGGCGTCGTCGTCGTTGTCGACGTTACCGAAGGCCGTCGCGTTGAAATCGCAGGAGGGGCAGCTCGCGACACCGGGAATCACGCCGGCGGTGAGCGCCTGGGTGCCCGACGGCTTGTTCTTGAAGCGGGCGATGTCCTGGCCGATGCAGCCGTCGGTGTACAGGCGGGCAGCAACCGCCGCCGGCGCATCGCAGTCGGCCAGGCCGTAGCTGTAGCGGTTGCCGGCCTCAGGCGTGAAGCCCAGCTTCTTGAAGTCGATGATGTACGTGTCCTTCTCGCCGAAGTACGCCTTCTGGGAGGTGTACAGGGCCTTCAGGTTGGTCTTCGCCTCCGACTGCTTCGACTTCGCCTGGAAGCGCATGAAGTTCGGGATGGCGATGGCGGCCAGGATGCCGATGATGGCGACCACGATCATCAGCTCGATGAGGGTGAAGCCACCCTTCTTCCGGAAGAGACGGTTCATCATGATTGGGGACTCCGCAGTGGGCAGAGGGGGTTGAACGACGCGGGAACTCTTAGCACGAAGAGTGCCACTCCGAACAATCCGCCCAACCCCCGGGATTCCCAGGGCAGGCGGGCTGGGCAGGGGATGGATCACCCGTAGGCCTGCCAATTTTTGTCACTGACGCTGACGGTTTTCGTCCTTCATCGCGCAGTCGCCAGCTCCGGAAGCGGCGGGTAGGATTCCGGCTCCGTGACGTTCACCTACGCGCCGGGCTGGGCCGAGCCCCTCTTCATCCTCTTCCTGTTCATCCTCGGCCTGTGTTTCGGCTCGTTCCTCAATGTCGTCATCGCGCGGGTGCCGGAGGGCCTGAGCATCGTGCGGCCCGGCTCCCGCTGCCCGAAGTGCGGGCACGTGCTCGCCTGGTACGAGAACATCCCCGTCCTGTCGTGGCTGGGGCTGCGCGGGAAGTGCCAGGGCTGCGCCATGCCCATCTCCCCGCGCTACGTCCTGGTGGAGCTGCTCACGGGGCTGTTGTTCCTCGCGTGCCTCAAGCGCTTCGACTGGACCTATGAGCTGGTGCCCGCGCTGGTGCTGGTGTTCCTGCTGGTTCCGCTCACCTTCATCGACCTGGAACATTGGATCCTCCCGTTCTCGCTGACGCTGCCGGGCATCGCCGCCGGCGTGCTGCTGGCCATTCCCCAGGGCTCGGGCGCGGTGGGGCAGGCGGTGCTGGGCGCGGCGGTGGGCTTCCTGGGCTTCCGGCTGATGGAGTACGTGGGCTGGCGCGCCTTCAAGCGCGAGGCGCTGGGCGGCGGCGACAAGTTCCTCGTCGCGCTGCTGGGCGCGTTCCTGGGCTGGCACGCGCTGCTGGGCATCCTCTTCTTCTCGTCGCTGCAGGGCTCCATCGTGGGCGTGGCGCTGCTGGCGCTCACGGGAAGGGCGGGCCCTCGCGGCGCGCAGGTGTCCGCCGGAGAGCCTGGGGCCGCCGCCACCCCGCAGGAAGAGGCCGCGACCGGCGACGCGGCGCGAGCGCATCCGCCCGAGGGGCCGGAGGCCGACGCGGCCCTCACCCCGGCCGAGCCTCCGGCGGAGGAGGGGAAGGAAGAGGCGGAGGATCCCGAGCCCACCATGACGTGGGACTTCACGAAGCCCGGCCTGCCTCTGTGGAAGCGGGTCGTGCTCGTCCCCTGGTGCCTGCTCTTCCAGCCCATCCCGGACGCGCCGCTGGATGAATCGGGTGAGGAGGAGGAGTGGGTCCCCGGGCCCACCAACATCCCCTTCGGCCCGTGGCTGGCCCTGGCGGGGTTGGAGGTGATGCTCCTGGGGCCCTTGCTCGCGCGCGTGCTGCCCCTGGACGTGGCGCTGATGCTCGGGGGGACGCGGTGAAGAACCCCGCGCCGGTGCGGGGATGAAGTGGCGCATCGCCAGCGTGGCGTTCCTCCTGGGCTCGCTGTCCACGGGGCTGTCGTGGCTGACCCTGCAGCCGGTGCTCATCCGCCTGCTGGACACGGCGCGCAGGCTGGCGCTGCCGGGGTCGCTGGACATGGAGAGCCTGGCGCGGATCCGCGCCTTCCTGCCGCTGGCGCTGGGCCTGGATCTGCTGGTGTTGACGGTCCTGGCCTATGGCGTGCTGGACCTGGCGGTGGGCCGCCCTCTGCGCGCCATGGAGAAGTCCGTGGAGCAGCTGGGCCGGCTGCAACTGGACGCGCCACTCCCCGAGCAGGGCGGGCCATTCCTGTCGCGCATCCAGCGCGAGCTTCGGCGCATGGCGGAGGCGCTGCGCCAGGAGCAGGGCCTCACGCGCGCGCAACTGGAGGCACTGCGCGAGGCCAACGCCCGGCTCGCGCGGGCGCAGACGGAGCTCGTCGCCTCCGAGCGGCTGGCCACGGTGGGAAAGCTGGCCGCGGGCGTGGCGCACGAGGTGGGCAACCCGCTGGCGGGCATCCTGGGCTACCTCTCCCTGGCGCGCACGCGGGCGCGGGAGCCGGAGCTGACGGACTTCCTGGAGCGCATCGACCACGAGGTGCTCCGCATCGACCGCATCGTGCGGGGGCTTCTGGACCTGGGCCGTCCGGCCAGCACCCAGCCGGGGCCGGTGGACGTGGGGCAGGTGGTGGAGACATGCGTGCGGCTGGTGCGCGCCGGGCCGGAGCTGGACCGGGTGGACGTGACCCTGGAGGTGATGCCCGGCCTGCTGGCCCGCGCGGATCCAGGCCCCCTGTCGCAGATCCTCATCAACCTGCTGCTCAACGCGGCCCAGGCCATGGGGGGCGAGGGGCGCGTGCGCATCTCCACCCGGCGCGAGGACGCGCTCCTACTGGTGGAGGTGGAGGACAGCGGCCCGGGCCTGTCGCCGGAGGCGCGCGCGCGCCTCTTCGAGCCGTTCTTCACCACCAAGGGCCGGCAAGG
Source organism: Corallococcus sp. AB032C (assembly GCF_003668935.1). Taxonomy (NCBI): domain Bacteria; kingdom Pseudomonadati; phylum Myxococcota; class Myxococcia; order Myxococcales; family Myxococcaceae; genus Corallococcus; species Corallococcus sp. AB032C. Next base: position 25,265 of record NZ_RAWP01000118.1, read on the forward strand.
CACGGGCCTGGGACTCGCGGTGTCCCTGAACCTGGCCCAGGGCATGGGCGGCCGGCTGGACGCGCGCGACGGAGCGGGCGGCGGCGCGTGCTTCCGCTTGTCGCTGCCAGCGGCCTGACGGCGGGGCAGGACGGCATATGATGGGCATCCCCCATGCCCCTCTTCCGCACCGTCCTCGTCGCCGACGACGAGCCGTCCATCCGCCACATCCTCACCCTGGTGCTCACCGACAAGGGCTACGACGTGCGCGCCGTCGCCGACGGAGACGAGGCCCTGCGCGAGCTGGCCACGCGCGCGTATGACGTCCTGGTGACGGACGTGCGCATGCCCAAGCGCGACGGGCTGTCGGTGCTCCGGGCGGCGCTCGCAGAGCAGCCGGGCCTCACCGTGGTGGTGATGAGCGCGTACGGCTCCCAGGAGCAGGCGCTGGAGGCGGTGCAGGCGGGCGCCTACGACTACGTCCAGAAGCCCTTCAAGCCGGAGGAGATCGTCCTCGTACTGCGCAAGGCGGAGGAGCGCGAGCGGCTGGTCCGCGAGAACCGCCGGCTGCACGAGGCCCGGCTCCCTGGCGCCTCCGGGGGCCACATCCTGGGGCGCAGCGCCTCGCTCCATGCGGTGCTCAAGCAGGTGGCGCGCGTGGCGCCCGTGGACACCACGGTGCTCATCTCCGGAGAGAGCGGCACGGGCAAGGAGCTCATCGCGCGCGAGCTGCACGGAAAGAGCCGCCGCGCCGCCATGCCCTTCGTCGCCGTCAACTGCGGCGCCATCCCCCACGGCCTGCTGGAGAGCGAGCTGTTCGGCCACGCGAAGGGCGCCTTCACCGACGCGCGCACCGCCCGCCGGGGCCTGTTCGCGGAGGCCGACGGCGGCACGCTCTTCCTCGACGAGGTGGGCGAACTGCCCCTGGGCGCGCAGGTGAAGCTGCTGCGCGTGCTGCAGGAGGGGGAGATCCGCCCGGTGGGCGAAAGCCGCGTGGAGCGCGTGGACGTGCGCGTGGTGGCCGCCACGCTGCGCGACCTGGGCAAGCTGGTGACCCAGGGCGACTTCCGCGAGGACCTCTACTACCGCCTCAACGTCGTGAACCTCACCCTGCCGCCCCTGCGCGAGCGCCGCGAGGACATCCCGCTGCTCGCCCACTCCTTCCTCCATCGCTTCAACCGCGAGCTCAATCGGGAGCCACCGGTGGAGGGCTTGACCCCGGAGGCGGAGACCCTGATGACGGCCTACGCCTGGCCGGGCAACGTGCGCGAGCTGGAGAACGCCATGGAGCGCGCGGTGCTGCTCGCGGAAGGCACCCACGTCGCGCCCGGCAGCCTTCCGGAAAAGCTGTGGGCGGCTTCCGCACCCGCCCCGGCCGGGACGGCTGCGCCGCTACAGGCCGGGAGCGACCTGTCGCTCAAGCGCGCCATCCGGGAGATGGAGGAGTCCTACATCCGGGCGGCGCTGCGGCGCACGAAGGGCAACCGCACCCGGGCGGCGGAGGTGTTGGACATCAGCCACCGGGCGCTCCTCTACAAGATCAAGGAGTACGGCATCGATCCGGACGCGGAGGGCTCCCGGACCTGAGGGGAGGGGAGACGCCCGGCGGGCAACCCTTGAGGAATCCTCCGGCGCCATTTGACGGAACGCCGCCGGGGCCGGAAAATCGGGCCTCCGCGATGGTGGGCCAGGGGGCGCGCGGTCGTGGCGGACTTTCACGGCGCTCTCCCGTCCGCAGGGCGGCCGGGCGCCAAGCACTTTTTAGGAGGGGTATCAAGCCGGTGCTACGCTGGCGCCCTCTCCGATGGGGTTACGCATGGCGAAGGGCAAACTGGCACTCGGGCTGGATATCGGGTCGACGTCGATCAAGATGATCATGCTCAAGGAGCAGCGCAAGCGCGGTGAAGTCGGCTACGCGCTCCAGAGCTTCGGAATGAAGCCGCTGCCTCCCGAGGCCATCGTGGACGGCGCGTTGATGAACTCCACGGCCATCGTCCAGGCCGTCCAGGAGCTGATGTCCGAGCTGAAGGTCAAGGGCAAGGACGTCGCCATCGGCGTGTCCGGCCACTCGGTCATCATCAAGAAGATCCAGATGCCCCGCATGAGCCAGGAAGAGCTCGAGGAGAGCATCCAGTGGGAGGCGGAGCAGTACATCCCCTTCGACGTGAAGGACGTGAACATCGACACGCAGATTCTGGACGGCGGCGGCAACGACGCCACCGGCCAGATGGACGTGCTGCTCGTCGCCGCCAAGAAGGACATGATCAACGACTACACCACCGTGGTCTCCGAGGCGGGACTGGCGCCGGTGGTGGTGGACGTGGACGCGTTCGCCGTCCAGAACATGTTCTCCACGAACTACGAGCTGCCGGACAAGGAGACCGTCGTCCTCATCAACGCCGGCGCCTCCGTGGTGAACATCAACATCATCGCCAACGGCGTCACCGTCTTCACCCGTGACGTGACCATCGGCGGCAACCAGTTCACCGAAGAGATCCAGAAGCAGCTCAACGTCTCCTACGAGGAGGCGGAGGCGCTGAAGATCGGCGGCAACCGCGCGGACGCGGACGCCGTCGTGCCTCAGGACGTGGAGCGCGTGCTCTCCAGCGTGGCGGAGCAGGTGGCCGGTGAAATCCAGCGCTCGCTGGACTTCTACGCGGGCACCGCCGCGGACTCGAACTTCACCAAGGTCTACCTGTCCGGCGGCACCGCGAAGATCCCCGCGCTGTTCAAGACCATCGAGGCGCGTACCGGCGTGCCGGTGGAGATCCTCAACCCGTTCCGGAAGATCGAAGTGGACAACCGCAAGTTCGACCCCGCGTTCATCATGGACGTGGCGCCCATGGCCGCGGTGGCAGTGGGACTGGCGCTCCGGCGCCCGGGCGACAAGCTGGGCTGATACCGCTCTGGCCACGAGGAAATCACGAACATGATGATCCGAATCAACCTGCTGCCCGTCCGGGCGGTGAAGAAGCGGGAGATGGGCCAGCAGATCCTGGCCCTCTACGCCGCGGTCCTGATCGCCGCGGTGGCGGGTAACTACTTCTGGTACGCGGACCGCGACGGCGAACTGCAGCGCGCCAACCAGGGCATCACCCAGACGCGCGCGAAGATCGCGGAGCTGGAGAAGGTCATCGGCGAGGTGACCAACATCAACGCCCGCAAGACGGAAGTGGAGAAGAAGCTCGCGGTGCTGGACACGCTGCGCAAGGGCCGCAATGGGCCGGTGCGCATGCTGGACGCGCTCTCCTCGTCCATCCCCAAGAAGGTCTGGCTCAAGAACTTCTCGGAGGTGTCCAACAAGGTCACCATCGACGGTTCGGCCGTCAGCCACGACGAGGTCGCGGAGCTGATGCGCGGCCTGGGCAGCATGGTGTGGACGCCCAAGGGCATGGGGCGCTTGGTGGATCAGGGCCGTACGGCCAGCAAGACGTCGCGCGTGGAGCTCTTCAACACGGAGACCGCTGTCGTGGAGGAGTTCTCCGCGAATGAAATCAAGCCCTTCTTCGGCAACGTCGAACTGAGCAACGCCGTGCAGACCAAGCCCACCGTTGCCAACGCGCCGACGGTCGTCGACTTCAAGCTCACCCTCACCGCCAACTACGCCATCTGATTGGCGGCGAAGGACCCCTGTCATGGAAAAGTATCTGGATCAACTCGCGAAGGCCCCCCCAGCGGCGAAGTTCGGGGGGCTCGCGGCCATCGTCGTCGCCTTGACCGTGGGCAACTTCTTCTCCTTCATCCAGCCCACGGAGGAGAACATCGCCCGCCGCGCGACGGAGCGCCGGAAGCTGGACCAGGAACTCGCGGAGAAGAGCGAGATCGCCCAGAACCTCAACGAGCGCCGCCGTGAGATGGACGTGCTCGAGCAGAAGCTGGCGGAGGCCCTCACGGAGCTGCCGGAGCGGCGCGACATGGAAGAGCTGCTCGCGCAGATCAACGACATCGGCAAGAAGTCCGGCCTGGAGATCGCCCGCGTGGAGCCCGGCAAGGAGTTCGTCGAGGGCAACGAGTTCTTCGCGCGCATCCCCATCCGGATGACGGTGAGCGGCAACTACCACGAGATCGCCATGTTCCTGCAGGAGATGGCGAACATGCGCCGCATCGTGAACGTCAACAACATCAAGCTCGATGGCGCGACCCTGAAGAACGAGAAGGTCGTCCTCCAGAGCACCTTCCTGGCGACGACGTTCCGGTTCGTCGACACGAAGGGCGCGAAGACCACCGACAAGAAGAAGAGCAACTAGAAACTTGATCCGCCCGGCAACAAGGGCGACAAGGGATGACGCGGATGAAGACGTTCAAGTCCACGATGACCGTTGCGGTGATGGCGCTGACCCTGTCCGCTTGTGAGGACACGCCCAAGGCCCCACCCCCTGCTCCCCCCAAGGC
>NZ_RAWP01000119.1:0-29613 GCF_003668935.1 Corallococcus sp. AB032C
CCAGCCGCATCGGGTCCGGCGGATACGCGGGCACCGCCACCGCTCCCGCGTACAGGCAGCCGAAGAAGCCCGCGATGTAGTCCAGTCCCGGCGGGTACAGCAGCAGCACGCGCTCGCCTTGCGCGCCTCGCTCACGCAGCGCGGAGGCAATCCGCCGTGCTCGCACGTCCAGGTCGGATGCGCTCCACACGGTCTCTTCACCGTCGGCTTCACCCAGGAACGTGTAGAGCGGCGCGTGGGCGGACGGCCCTTGGACAAGCTTCATCAGGACGCAAGGAAGGGTTCGCGAGAAGTCGTGCACGGGGAGCCATCCATGTGTCGAGAAAGCGCCGACACTTAATAGCAGCCCGGGTGCTCAATTCCTCGGCACTCCTGGTGACGAAACCCCGGAGGTTCCTGACGCCAGCCCACTCGGGGAGCGGGGACTCGGCATGCCCTCAAGCGCGGCCGAGCAGGCTCTTCAACCACTCCATGAAACCTTTCTAGCTTGACCCGCCTGATACATCCCGTGTCGCGCCTTCACCGACTCTGGCCTGTCACGCGTGGTGAACGTCGCGGACCTGATCGCGCATGTAGCGCCGCGGCGCGCCAGTCACTCTGTTCACGGGCCCCGCCCCCTCGAAGGAGGGAGCGGGGTTTCCGCGTTGTGGGCGGCAGGGACTCGCGGTGCCTGCGTTACTTCTTGCCCGCGTCGCGGAGCGCCTTCATCAGCAACTCCGCCACGGACTGGACCACCGGATCGCGTAGCAGCGTGTAGTGGGTGCCCGGCAGGCGATGCGACTCCAGCCGGTCTCCCACGAGCGCCGCCCAGCCACCGTCTCCCGTGCCCGTGTCATCGACGAGCTCTTCCGCCTGGAAGCGCACCAACCGCTGATCCATGGCGGGCGGGTGGTAGCGCCGGGCTGCTTCGAGGTTCGCCTCGAAGACCTGGAAGAGGGCCGTGGCGTCCACTCCGGGTGGCAGCGCGCCGGACCGGGCCGCGGACTCCAGCACCTTCGCGAGCGCCGCCTCAGGCTCCAGCGTCGCCAGCTCCGCCGTGTCCACGTCCAGGTCCGCCAGCGACACGCCCATCAGGTCCTGCGCGAACATGCCCACCGCCAGCGTGCGGTCCAGGTCCGGCTCCGAGTCCGACACCGTCTCCGGTACGTACGAGTCGATCATCGCCAGCAGCTCCACCGCTTCACCTGCTTCGCGGAGCTGGTGCGCCATCTCGTAGGCGATGACGCCGCCCAGGGACCACCCACCCAGGTGATACGGACCGTGGGGCTGGACCCCACGCACCACCCGCACGTAGCTGGCGGCCAGGGCCTCCACGGTGTCCAGCGGCTGATCCGCGCCGTCGAGGCCTCGGGCCTGGATGCCGTAGAAGGGCTGATCCGGTCCCAGCCTCCGCGCGAGCTCCGCGTAGGCCAGCACGTTGCCTCCCACCGGGTGCACGAAGAAGAACGGCGGCGCGCTGCCCGTGCCTTCCTTCGTGAAGGGCACCAGTGGCGTGAAGGGCTTCGGCTCTGCCTCTGCCAGCAGGACCGCGAACCGCTCCACGCTGGGGGCCTGGAAGAGCGCCGACAGCGGGAGCTTCCGGCCCGTCTCCCGGTGCACCGCCGCCATCAGCCGCACCGCGAGCAGCGAGTGCCCGCCCAGTTCGAAGAAGCTGGTGCGCACGTCCACGGTGGACACGCCCAATGCCTCCGCCCAGAGCGCCGCGACCCGCGCCTCGACTTCGTTCCTGGGGCCCACGTGGGTCTCGGGGCTCACGGGTCCGTCCACGGGGACGGGCAGCGCCTTGCGGTCCACCTTGCCGTTGGGCGTCAGCGGCAGGACGGGCAGGGCGACATAGGCCGCGGGCACCATGTACTCCGGCAACGAGCGCTGCAGGTGTCCCCGCAGCGTCGCGGTGTCCACCTCTGGCGTTACATACGCCACCAGTCGCGGGAGTCCGGGGACGTCCTCACGCAGCAACACCGTCGCGTCGCGGACGCCCGGAGACGCACGCAGCGCGGCCTCGATTTCGCCCAGCTCGATGCGGTAGCCGCGCAGCTTCACCTGGAAGTCGACCCGGCCCAGGTACTCCAGGGTGCCATCCTGCATCCACCGGACCCGGTCGCCCGTGCGGTACATCCGCGCCCCGGGCTCCGTGCTGAACGGATGGGGGATGAAGCGCTCCGCCGTGAGGTCCGGCCGGTGGCGGTAGCCGCGCGCCAGGCCCTCGCCCCCGATGTAGAGCTCGCCCGGGACACCCACGGACACGGGGTTCAGGTTCGCGTCCAGGACGTACGCGCTCAGGTTCAGCAGCGGGCGACCGATGACGGGCGTGGACATGGGGCTGCCCTGGATGGGGGCGATGGTCGCGTTCACGGTGACCTCTGTCGGGCCGTAGGCGTTGAAGGCCCAGGTCCGATCCGTCGCCGTGAGCGTGCGCCACGTCACCTCGTCCATGGCTTCGCCGCCGATGGAGCAGAGGCTCGGCACATGCTCGCGCTCCAGCAGGCCCGCCTCCAGCAGCAGCTGGAACTGCGACGGCGTGGTGTCCAGCAGGTCGATGCGGTGCTGCTCCACCCACGTGAGCATCGCCTCCGGATCCCGCCGCACGGTCTCCGGGACGAGGAGCAGGCAGTGTCCGTCCAGCATCAGCGACAGCTGCTGCACCGACGCGTCGAAGAAGTACGGCGCGTTGACGCTGACCCGCAGCGGCCGGGACGACGCCCGGTCGAAGCAGGTTTCATTCATCGCGCGCCGCAGGTGCGCCAGCGAGCGGTGCTGGATCATCACGCCCTTGGGCGCGCCCGTGGAGCCCGACGTGTAGATGACGTAGGCCAGATGCTCCGGCCGCACGCCCGACCGCGGGTTGCCCGGCGAGGACGACTCGATGCGCCGCGCGTCCGCGTCCAGCCGCACCACGTGCCGCGTCGGTGGCTGCCACGACTCCACCTGCGCCTGGGTAGTCACCAGCACGGCCGCGCCGCTGTTCTCCAGGATGAAGGCCTTGCGCGCTTCAGGTGCCGCCGGGTCGAGCGGCACGTATGCGCCGCCCGCCTTGAGGATGCCCAGGATGGTGACGATGGCCTCTGTCGAACGCTCCAGGCAGAACGCCACCGGCACGTCCGGGCCCACGCCCAGCGAGCGCAGGTAATGCGCCAGTTGGTTCGCGCGCACGTTGAGCTGGTGGAACGACACGGAGGTGTCGCCCATCACCACGGCGGGCGCCTTGGGCGTGCGCGTCACCTGCTGTTCGAAGCGCGCGTGGAAGGGCACGTCGACTTCGAAGGGAGCCGTCTCGCCGCTCCACTCCTCCAGCACCCACTGGCGCTCCTCCGCCGTCAGCAGGGGCAGGCTGTCCACCTTCGCGTCCGGCCGGGTGACGGCGGCTTCCAGCAGTTGGAGGAAGTGCTCCGAGAGCCGGCGGGCCGTGGCGGGTTCGAAGAGGTCCGTGGCGTAGGAGAGGGCGCCCTCGAAGCCCCGCTCCGTGCGGGCCATGCTCAGGTCCAGATCGAACTTCGTCGAGGACAGGTCCACCTCCACCGGACGCAGCGTCAGCTCCGGCAGGCGCACCTCCGCTTCCGGCAGGTTCTGGAGCGCGAAGAGGGCCTGGATGAGCGGCGTGCGCGACAGGTCGCGCGCGGGCTGCACGGCTTCCACCAGGCGCTCGAAGGGGATGTCCTGGTGCTCGTATGCGCCCAGCGTGGTGGCGCGCACTTGCGAGAGCAGCTGGCGGAACGACGGGCGGCCGTCGAACCGTGCGCGGAGCACCAGCGTGTTGACGAAGAAGCCGATGAGGCCCTCCGTCTCCGCGTGGCGCCGGCCCGCGATGGACGTGCCCACCAGCAGGTCCTCCTGACCGGAGTACCGGTGCAGCAGCGTCTGGAAGGCCGCGAGCAATAGCATGAAGGGCGTTGCCCCTTCGCGCTGGGCCAGGGCCTCCACCGCTTCGCTCAACGACTGCGACAGGCGCACCGGGAACGTCGCGCCCCTGGCGGAGCGCTGGGGCGGGCGCGGCTTGTCGGTGGGCAGGGCCAGGGCCTGCGGGGCTCCGGCCAACTGCTGCGTCCACCAGCCCAGCTGCGCGTCCAGCACTTCGCCCTGGAGCCAACCGCGCTGCCACACGGCGAAGTCCGGGTACTGCACCGGCAACGGAGCCAGCGGCGAGGGCTGGCCCTGCCGGAAGGCCTCGTAGAGCGCGGTGACTTCGCGCACCAGGATGCTCATGGACCAGCCGTCGCCGATGGCGTGGTGCATGCACAGGAGCAACACGTGCTCCTCTTCGCCCAGCTTCAGGAGCGTGAGGCGCGCCAGCGGGCCCACGGCGAGGTCGAAGGGCTTCATCGCGTCCTCGCTCGCGAGCCGCACGGCCTCCGTCTCTCTCTCGTCGTCGGGCAGGCCCGTCAGGTCCACCACCGACAGGACTCCGGTGGGGGCGGGGTGCACGTGCTGGCGGGGTTCGCCGTCGTGCGCTTCGAAGGTGGTGCGCAGCGCTTCGTGGCGTTCCACCAGCGCATCGAAGGACTGCTGGAGCGCGGGCACGTCCACCGCGCCGGAGAGGCGCAGCGCCGTGGGCATGTTGTAGAGCGCGCTACCCGGGTCGAGCTGATCGATGAACCACAGCCGCTGCTGCGCGAACGACAGCGGGTGCGGACCGGGCGTCGCGGCGGGACGCAGCGGTGGCAGGGCGTTGGCCTCCGGTGCATCCGGCAGCCGCTGGGCGAGCGCCGCCACGGTGGGGGACTCGAACAGCGCGCGGACGCCCACGTCCACGCCGAAGCGGGCGCGGATGCGGGAGACCAGCTGCGTGGCCAGGATGGAGTGGCCGCCCAGCTCGAAGAAGTGGTCGTTGCGGCCCACCACTGGCACGTTCAATAGCTCCTCCCACAGCGAGGCCAGGGCCACCTCCGCGGGCGTCGCCGGGGCCTCGTACGAGCGCGCGGCACGCAGCCGCGCCTCCGGTGAGGGCAGCGCCTTACGGTCCACCTTGCCGTTGGGCGTCAGCGGCAGGGCGGGCAGGGCGACGAAAGCCGACGGCACCATGTACTCCGGCAGGTGCCGGCGCAGGTGCTCGCGCAACCCTTCCGTGTCGCCTTCCGCCACCACGTAGGCCACGAGCCGCGCGTCGCCCGGCACGTCCTCGCGCACCAGGGCCACCGCGTCACGGACGCCCGAGTGGGTGCGCAGCGTGGCTTCGATTTCGCCCAGCTCGATGCGGTAGCCGCGCAGCTTCACCTGGAAGTCCAGGCGGCCCATGAACTCCAGCGTGCCGTCCGGCCTCCAGCGACCCTTGTCGCCCGTGCGGTAGATGCGGGCTCCGGGCTCCGCGCTGAAGGGGTCTGGCACGAATCGCTCGGCCGTCAGGTCCGGACGGCCCAGGTAGCCGCGGGTGACGCTTTCGCCGGAGAAGCACAACTCGCCCGGCGTGCCGAAGGGCACCAGGCGCTGCCTCGCGTCGAGCACGTACGCATTCAGGTTCGCCACGGGCCGGCCGATGAAGGGCTCCGTGCGGAGGCTCCCCTGGATGACGACGCCCGCCGTGCAGACCGTGCACTCCGTGGGGCCGTAGCCGTTGAAGACGCGCGTGCGGTCCGTCGCGGCCAGCTTGCGCCACGCCTCCGCGTCCAGTGCGTCGCCGCCCATCATCACGAGGGGTGGCACCCAGGCCCGCTCCAGCATCCCCGCCGCCAGGAGGGGCTTGAGCTGCGCGGGCGTGCAGTCGAACGAGTCGATGCGGTGCTGGTCCAGCCACGCAAGCATCGCCTCCGGGTCCACGCGCAGCGCGTCCGGGACGATGTGGAGGCAGTGGCCGTCGATGAGCTGCACCACGCGGTCCATCACCGCGTCGAAGTACAGCGGCGCGTTGACGGTGACGCGCTGGCCTTTGGGCTGGCCCGCGTAGAAGGCGCGGATGAAGGCCCGGTGCATGTTGAGGATGGTGCGGTGTTGCACCATCACGCCCTTGGGCGTGCCCGTGGATCCGGACGTGTACAGCACGTACGCCAGGTGCTCCGGGCCCGTCAGGGCGGGCGGGGGCTCATGCGAGAGGGCGCCCAGGCCGGTCTGCTCGACGTCCAGCCACACTTCGTGGACGCCGTCGGGGCTCCAGTCCCCGCAGGCGGCTTCGGTCGTGACGAGCACGGCCGCGCCGCTGTCCTTCAGCACGAAGTCCCTGCGCGCCGCCGGGGCGGAAGGATCCAACGGGACGAAGGCGCCACCGGCCTTGAGCACCGCGAGGAGCGCCACGATGGCCTCCACCGAACGCTCCAGGCACAGCGCCACCTTCACCTCTGGCCCCACACCCAGCGAACGCAGCCGCCACGCGAGCTGGTTCGCCCGCGTGTCGAGCTGCCGGTACGTCAGCGACGACGCCTCGAACACGACAGCGGGGGCATCCGGGGTGCGCGCCACCTGCCGCTCGATGAGGCCGTGCAACGTGGCGTCCCGTTCGAAGTCCACCAACTCGCCGCTGCCCACGCGCACCAGCCGCACCAGCTCCTCCGGCGAGACGAGCGACACGTCCGCCAGCGGCAGGTCCGGCGCGTCGCACACGGCTTCCAGCAACCGCCGCAGCTGGGCGAAGAGCCGCTCGATGGTGGCCGTGTCGAACAGCTCCGCCGCGTAGCCCAGGTGGCCCTCGTAGCCGTCCGCCGAGCGGCTCAGGTTCAGGGCCAGCTCGAACTGCGAGGGGGCATCGCCCTCCAGGTGGGCTGGCGCCACGATGAGGCCGGGCACCGCCAGCTCCGGCAAGGGGGCGTTCTGGAGCGCGAACATCGCCTGGAACAGCGGCGTGCGGCCCAGGTCACGCTCGGGCTGGAGCGCCTCCACCAGGTGCTCGAACGGGATGTCCTGATGCTCGTACGCGCCCAGCGTCGTGGCGCGCATCTGCGCGAGAAGCTCGCGGAACGTCGTCCGTGCGCTGAAGCGCCCGCGCAGCACCAGCATGTTCACGAAGAAGCCGATGAGGCCTTCCGTCTCCGCCTGCCGGCGGTTCGCGATGGGCGAGCCCACCAGCACGTCGTCCTGTCCGGACGTGCGCGACAGCACGGCCTGGAACGCAGCAAGCAGCGCCATGAAGGGCGTGGTGCCTTCCGCTTGCGCCAGCGCCTCCACGCGCTCGCTCAGGGCGCGCGGCAGCGACACCTGGATCCGCCCACCGCGCCGATCCGCACCGGCCGTCCGCGGCCGGTCCGTGGGCAGGTCCAGCACGAAGGGGGCCCCGGACAACTGCTGCTTCCACCACTCCACCTGTGCCTGGAGCACGCCGCCCTGGAGCCAGCCGCGCTGCCAGACGGCGTAGTCCGCGTACTGCACTGGCAGCGGGGACAGCGTCACGGGCTGGCCCGTTCGCAGCGCCGCGTAGAGGGCCGTGAGCTCCCGCACGAGGACGCCCAGCGACCAGCCGTCGGACACGATGTGGTGCAGGTGCAGCACCAGCACGTGCTCGCGCGCGTCCAGATTCATGAGCAGTGCACGGATCACCGGCCCGCGCGTCAGGTCGAACGGGCGGAGCGTCTCCGCGTGGCCCTGGCGCTGGGCTTCGGCCTGCTTCGCGGCGCGACTTCCCAGGCCCGTCAGGTCCACCAGCTCCAGGGGGACGTGGCCCTCCGGGTGGATGTCCTGTACCGGCTTGCCCGCCTCCATGCGGAAGGTGGTCCGCAGGGATTCATGCCGCGCCATCAGCGCGTCCAGGCTTCCGCGCAATGCTTCCACGTCGAGGTCGCCGGTGAGGCTCAGCGCCAGCGGCATGTTGTAGAGCGGGCTGCCCGGCTCCAACTGGTCCACGAACCACAGCCGCTGCTGCGCGAAGGACAGAGCCGGCGCCGACGTGCGCGACACGGGGACCAGCGGCGGCGCCTGGGTGCGGCGGGCATCCACCAGCCGCTCCGCCAGCGACGCCACCGTGGGCGCGCGGAACAGCTCGCCCAGTGGCAGCTCTAGACCCAGCGATGAACGGATGCGCGCCACCACCTGCGTGGCCAGCAGCGAGTGCCCACCCAGCTCGAAGAAGTCGCCGTGGATGTCCACGGTGTCCAGGTGCAGCACCTCCGCCCAGATGTCCGCGAGTGCCTTCTCCAGCGCGCTCCGGGGCGTGGCGGATGCGGGGTCCGCCACACGGGTCTTCGGCGCGGGCAGGGCCTTGCGGTCCACCTTGCCGTTGGGGCTCATCGGCAACTTCGGCAGCACCACGATGGCGGACGGCACCATGTAGTCCGGCAGCTGCTTCTGCACGGCTGCCCGCAGCACGCCCGTGTCCAGGCCTTCACCGCTCACCACGTAGGCCACGAGGCGCTTGTCGCCGGGCACGTCCTCGCGCACCACGGCCACCGACTCTTCGACCTCCGGCGACTGGCGCAGCACGGCTTCGATTTCGCCCAGCTCGATGCGGAAGCCGCGCAGCTTCACCTGGAAGTCGGCGCGGCCCAGGAACTCCAATGTCCCGTCACGCAGCCAGCGCACGCGGTCGCCCGTGTCGTAGAGGCGCGCTCCGGGTTCAGCGGCGAAGGGGTGGGGAATGAAGCGTTCGGCGGTGAGGTCCGGGCGCTGGAGGTAGCCCCAGGCCAGTCCGTCTCCGCCCACGTACAGCGTGCCCGGCACACCCGGCGGTACGGGCTGGAGCGTCGCGTCCAGCACCCACGCCGTGGAGTTCGACAGCGGCCGGCCAATGGGCACCGAGCGGCCCACGGTGTCACCCGCGCGCAGCGTGTGCGTGGCGGAGAATGTCGTGTTCTCCGTGGGGCCGTAGCCATTGACCAGCACGGCGCCTGGAGGCAGCCGCTTCAGGTGTTCGCGCACTCGCTCCACGGGCAGCACGTCGCCACCCGCCAGCACCTGCCTCACGCGGGCCAGCGCGTCGCCCTGGTGCAGCACCATCTGCTCGAAGAGGGCGGCGGTGAGCCACAGCGTGGTGATGCCCTCGCGCCGCAGCAGCGCGCCCGTGTCCCCGAGCGACAGCGCGCCCGCGGGGGCCACGACCAGCGTCGCCCCGTTCAGCAGCGCGCCCCAGACTTCCAGCGTGGACGCGTCGAACGCGATGGGTGCCAGGTGGAGGAAGACCTCCTCCGGACCGAAGTGGATGAAGTCCGCACCGCGCACCAGGCGCGTGATGCCCCGGTGCGGCACGCTCACGCCCTTGGGCCGGCCGGTGCTTCCCGACGTGAACATCACGTAGGCCAGCGCCTCCGAGGACACCGCCAGGTCCAGCGCCGCTTCGGACTGCCTCGCGATGACAGCGGCGTCCGCGTCCAACAGGACCTGGAGGTCCGTGACGGCCGGCAGCTCGTCCGCCACCGCATCCTCGGTCACGAGCAGGCTGACGCCCGCCTCGCGCAGCACCCACGCGATGCGCTCCGCGGGGGCCTGGGGGTCCACCGGCACGTAGGCCGCGCCGGCCTTCAGGATGCCGAGCAGCGCGGTGATGCTCTCGAATGAACGCTCCACGCACAGGCCCACCCGGTGGCCGGGCCGCACGCCCTGACGCCTCAGGTGATGCGCGAGCTGGTTCGAAGCCCGGTCCAACGCCGCGTAGGACATCCGCCGCTCACCGGCTTTGAGCGCCGTGGCGTCCGGCGTGCGCGCGGCCTGCTCGGTGAAGAGCGAGGCCACGGACGCGTCACGCGGGAAGTCGCGGGAGGTGCCGCTCCAGTCGGAGAGCAGCCGCTGACGCTCCGCCCTGGTGAGCCACGGCAGCTCCGGCAGCCGCGCGTCCGGCGAGCGGAGCGCCGACTCCAGGAGCACCCGCAGGTGCTCGACCATGCCGGCCACCGTGTCCGGATCGAACAGGTCCTGGTTGAAGCCCAGCACGCCTTCGAAGCCATCCGGCCCTCGAGCCAGCACGCATTGCAGATCGAAGTGGGTGGACTCCTTCAGATCCTCGCGGGCCTTGAGCGTCAGTCCTGGCAGCGCCAGCTCTGGCATGGGTGCGTTCTGGAGCGTGAACGTCACCTGGAAGAGCGGTGTGCGGCCCAGGTCGCGCTCCGGCTGGAGCACCTCCACCAGCTTTTCGAAGGGGAGGTCCTGGTGCTCGTAGGCGCCCAGCGTGGTGGCGCGCACCGCGTCCAGCAGCTCGCGGAAGCGCTGTGTCCCGCGCATCCGGGTGCGCAACACGACTGTGTTCGCGAAGTAGCCGATCAGCGACTCCGACTCGGCGTGGCGACGGCCCGCGATGGGCGACCCCACGAGCACGTCCTCCTGTCCGGAGTACCGGTGCAACAGCAACTGGAACGCCGTGAGCAGCACCATGAACGGCGTGGAGGACGCTTGCCGCGCGTACGCCTCCACCGCTTCACTCAGCTCCCGCGACAGGACGAGGGGCTGGGAGCCGGCGCGATAGGCCCCCTGAAGTGATGGACGCGGGTGGTCCGTGGGCAGCTCCAGGTAGGGGGCGGCGCCGTCCAGTTGGTCGCGCCAGTACGCGACCTGCGACTCCAGCACCTCGCCCTGGAACCAGGCGCGCTGCCAGAGGGCGTGGTCCGCGAACTGCACCGTCAGCTCTGGCAACGGCGACGGCTGCTCCGCCGCGAACGCCGCGTAGAGCGCGCCCATCTCCCGCACCAGCACACCGGTGGACCAGCCATCCGTGACGATGTGGTGCGTGTTGAGCAGCAGCACGTGCTTCGTGGCCCCGAGCTTCATCAGGAGCCCTCGGAACAGTGGGCCCTGCTCCAGGTCGAACGGGGTGGAGGACTCCTCCCGGGCCAGCCGCGATACCTCCGCTTCCCGCGCCTCATGTGTCGGGAGCGCGGACAGGTCCGCGTGCCGCAGGGACATGGGGAACGGCGGGTGGATGACCTGCGACGGCGTGCCTTCGCGCGACTGGAACGTGGTGCGCAGCGCTTCGTGGCGGCGCACCAGTTCGTCGAACGCGGCCAGCAGGACGATGACGTCCAGCGAGCCGTCCAGGTCCATCAGGTGCGAGATGCTGTAGGCGGTGCCCGCGGTGCCCAGCTGCTCGACGAACCACATGCGCTGCTGCGCGAACGACAGCGGCAGCACGTCCGGCCGTTCCGCGCGGACCAGCGAGGGCAGCGCGGAAGCGGACGCATCCTGCTGCTGGGGCTGTTGGAGCGCGTCGATCCGGCGCGCCAACTCCGCCACGGTGGGGCCCTCCAGCAGCGCCCGCAGGGGCAGCTCCATGCCGAAGCGCGCACGCACTCGCGACACCAGCTGCGTGGCCAGCAGCGAGTGGCCGCCCAGTTCGAAGAAGCCGTCATGGCGGCCCACCGCCGGGACGCGGAGCACCTCGCTCCACAGCGAGGCCAGCGTCACCTCCGTGGGCGTCGAGGGCGGTTCGATGACGCGCTCGGAGGCCGGGGCAGCCTCGGGCGAGGGCAGGGCGTCGCGGTCCACCTTGCCGTTGGGGGTCTGGGGCAGGGCGTCCAGCACAACGAACGCGGCGGGCACCATGTAATCCGGCAGGGTCCGCCGGAGGTGCTGACGCAGGGTCGCCGTGTCCACCTGGGGCGCGATCCAGGCGATGAGCCGGTCCTCGCGAACCAGCACCACCGCGTCCCGGATGTCCGGGTGCGAGCGCAGCGCGGCTTCAATCTCCCCCAGCTCGATGCGATAGCCGCGCAGCTTCACCTGGAAGTCCAACCGGCCCAGGTATTCCAGCGTGCCGTCCTCGCGCCAGCGGGCCTTGTCACCCGTGCGGTAGAGCCGCGCGCCGGGCTCCGTGCTGAACGGATCCGGCACGAAGCGTTCGGCCGTCAGGTCCGGTCGGCCCAGGTAGCCACGCGTGATGCCTTCGCCGCCGAGGCACAGCTCGCCCGGTGTTCCCAAAGGCACCAGTCGCTGGTGCCCGTCGAGCACGTACGCGTTGAGGTTGGCCAGCGGACGACCGATGACGGGCGTCTCCTGGGCCGCGTCCTGGATGCGCCAGTCCGCCGCGTCCACCGTGCATTCCGTGGGGCCGTACTCGTTGAACGCCCGCGTGCGGTTGGATGCACGCAGCTGGCGCCAGGAGCTTTCGTCCACCGCCTCGCCACCGACGGAGATGACTCCCGGCACGTGGGCGCGCTCCAGCAGGCCCGAGGCCAGCATGAGCCGCAGCTGCGACGGCGTGCAGTCCAGCACGTCGATGCGCTGGCCCTCCAGCCACGCAACCATCGCCTCCGCGTCCTGCCGCACGTCCTCCGGGACGATGTGCAGGCAGTGGCCGGCGAGCAGCTGGACCACCTGGGCGATGGAAGCGTCGAAGTGCAGCGGCGCGTTGACGGTGACGCGCTGTCCCGGTGCCAACCCTGCGTGGAGGCTGCGGGTCAGAGCCTGATGCAAGTTGAGGACCGACCGGTGCTGCACCATCACGCCCTTGGGCGTGCCGGTGGAGCCCGACGTGTAGATGACGTAGGCCAGGTTCGCCGGGCCCGCCGCCGGCGGCAGGTTCTCAGCAAACCTGTCCGACTGTCCGACAGGTTCGCTGGCCTCGGCTCCCGACGCGGCCTTCCCAAACCTGTCCGACTGTCCGACAGGTTTTGCGTCCAGCCGCACCAGGTGGGGCACCTCTGGGTGCCACGCTTCTTGCAGAGCCCGCGTCGTCACCAGCACGCTCGCGCCACCATCCTTGAGGACGAACGACTTGCGCGCGGCTGGGGCCGACGGGTCCACCGGAACGAAGGCGCCTCCGGCCTTGAGCACCGCCAGCAGCGCCACGATGGCCTCCGCCGACCTCTCCAGGCACAGACCCACTGTCACCTCAGGGCCCACTCCCAGCGACCGCAGGTGCCAGGCGAGCTGGTTCGCCTGCGCGTTGAGCTGGCGGAAGGTCAGCGTCGTCCCGCCGAACACCACGGCGTTGGCGTCCGGCGTCGCGGCGGCCTGGCGTTCGAAGCGCGCATGCAGGGTGGCGTCGCGCTCGAAGGCCATGGCGTCGCCGGTGCCGGTGCGCAGCAGCCACGCGCGGTCCTCCGCGGGCAGCAGTGACACGTCCTCGATCCGGGCGTCCGGCTGGAGCAATCCCTCCAGCGCTTGCCGCCACTGGCCCAACACCCTCTGCATGGCGCCCGCGTCGAAGTGGCCCGCGTCGTAGACCAGCTGCAACTGGAGTTCTTCGCGCGGTATCACGGTGGCCGACAGCGGGTAGTTCGTGCTGTCGCCGAACTCCAGGTCGCGCAGGTCCATCGCGGTGAAGCGGCGCAACACCGACTCGTCGAACGGGTAGTTCTCGAAGACGAACAGCGACTGGAAGAGCGGCTGTCCTCGGGGGATGTCGCTCCAGCCATGCGTCGAGACCAGCGGCGAGTACTGGTGCTGCTGGATGCCCAGCAGCTTCGCCTGGAGCGACTGGAGCCACGGCAGCACGGGTTCGCCATCACCGGGCAGCGTGATTCGTACCGGCTGCGTGGTGATGAGCAGGCCCAGCATGGCGTCCGCGCCCGGCAGCTCCGGCGGACGGCCCGCGAGCGTCGTTCCGAAGAGCACGTCTCGCGTGTCCGCGTGGCGCGCCAGGACCAGCGCCCAGGCCGCCTGCGTCAGCGTGTTGAGCGTGAGCTGATGCCGCCGCGCGAAGGACTCCAGCGCGGTGGTCATTGGCGCCGGCAGCGTCACCCTCACGTCGGGCCGCTTCTCGGACGTGCTGGGCCGCACCAGGGACGCAGGCCGCACCGAGGGCAGGGGCGTGGGCGCCGACAGGCCCGTGAGCTGGTCTCGCCAGAAGCGCTCGTCTTCCACCAGATCCCGGCGGTCCAACCACGCGATGTAGTCGCGGAACGGAGGCCGGCCCATGGGCGGCGGCGGAGTCCCGGCGTGCACGGCGTCGTAGAGGGCGAAGACCTCCTGGAAGAACAGGCCCATGCTCCAGCCGTCCATCAGCAGGTGGTGGTGGCTCCAGAGGAAGCGCCAGCGCGACTCGCCCAGGCGCACCACCGTCATCCGCGACAGCGGCGCCCGAGACACGTCGAAGCCGCGCGCACGGTCCTCCGCCGTGAGCTTCGCCAACGCGGCCGGCTGTTCCGCCTCTGGCAGGTGGCGCCAGTCGTGGACGATGAACGGCAGCGTGGCTTGCGAGTGCACCACCTGGAGCGGCGACTCCAGGCCCTCCCACACGAACGCGGTGCGCAGGATGGGGTTGCGGTCCACCGCCGTCTGCCACGTCCGCTGGAGCAGCGCGATGTCCACGTCCGAGTGGCTCGACCACCCGGCCTGCTCGAAGTAGTAGGCCGCCTCCGGATCATTCAGGGCGTGGAAGAGCATGCCCTCCTGGAGCGGGGACAGCGGGAACACGTCCTCCACCGTGGAGCCCTGCGCCGCCAACACCGCGTCCAGCGCGGCCTGGGACAGGCGGGCCAGCGGGAAGTCGCCGGGAGTGCGCCGCCGCGCATCCTCGGAATGGCGCTGGGCGATGAGCTCGCGCAGCACTCCGAGGAAGCGCTCCGCCAGCGTGCGCACCGTCGCCTCGTGGTGCTGCTGGTGGCTGTAGCCGAACGTCATCCGCAGCCGACCCTGGAGCACCGAACCGTCCACGGCCAGCGCGTGCGGCTGCAAGGCCCGGGGCTCCACGATGGGACCCACCGGCTCGTCGCTCAGGGTGAAGAGCGTGCTGGCGGCGGCCGTGCCGTCCAGCTGGCCCAGGTAGTTGAACGACACCTGCGCCTTGGGCAGCGCGGCCAACCGGGCCCGCGTCTCCGGAGGCCCCAGGTGGCGCAGCAGGTTGAAGCCGATGCCCCGGCCGGGCCACGCCTTCAGCGAGTCCCTCACTGCGCGCAGCCCTTCACCCAGCGAGCCACTCGACGGCAGCCGCAGCAGGGCCGGCGCCACGGACGTGAACCAGCCCACGGTGCGCGACACGTCCACGTCCGCGAACAGTTCTTCGCGGCCGTGACCCTCCAACTCGATGAGGACGTCCGGCTTCCCCGTCCATTCGCCCAACGTCCGCCCGAGCGCGGTCAGCAGCACGTCGTCGATGCGCGCACGCCAGCCGGTGGGCGTCTCCTGGAGCAGCTGTCGCGTCTCTTCCGCATCCAGCTCCACCGCGACGCTGCTCCGTGACGCGTACGTGTACGGACCCGGGCCATCCACGGGCAGCGGGGCCACGTCGCCGCGCATCGCCTCCCGCCAGAAGGATTCCTGCTCGCCCAGCACTTCCGACAGGGCGTGCTTCTCCAGCCGCTGCGCCCAGGACAGGAACGACGTCGTCTTCGCGGGCAGCGCCGGGGCGCGGGCGGACTGGAGCTGGAGGTACGCCGTCTCCAGGTCCTCCACCAGGATGCGCCACGACACCGCGTCCACCACCAGGTGGTGGATGATCAGCAACAGGCGCTGCGGCTCACCGGCGCCGAAGTGGAACAGCGCCACGCGCACCAGCGGCGGTGTCGCCAGAGCGAAGTCCGCCTGGAGGCGCGCTGCCTCCCGCTCCATCCCGGCGCCCCGGGCCTCTGGAGGCAGCATCGACAGGTCCACCTGGAGGAGCACGGGCGGAGCGGACTCAGGGGCCACGCTCTCCTGGCGCCACGTGCCGTCTTCGGCGTGGACGTAGCGCAGGCGCAGAGCGTCGTGGTGGGCGACGAGCGCCTGGACCGCCCGCTGCAACAGGTCGTGCTTCAGCGGCTGACGGGTCTTGAGCAGCAGGGCGTGGTTGAAGTGGTGCGGGTACGTCGGCTCACGCTCGAACAGGTCCACCTGGATGGGCGTGAGGGGCACGTCGCCCACCACCGGGCCCTGCTCCGCGAGGGTGGCGTCGCCGTCGCGGGCCACGGCCGCCAGCGCGCCCAGGGTGGGGTGCTGGAACAGGTCCTTCACCTGCAACCGCACGCCGGCCTGCCGCGCCTTCGCCACCACCTGCAGGCTGATGATGGAGTCGCCGCCCAGCTCGAAGAAGTTGTCGTCCAGACCCACGCGCTCCACGCGCAGGACCTGCGCCATCACCTGGGCCAGCGCCTGCTCCCTCGGGGTGCGCGGCGCCACGTATTCGCGGCGCGAGGCGCGCTGTCCCTCCGGCGCGGGCAGGGCCTTGCGGTCCACCTTGCCCTGGGCCGTCAGCGGGAGCGACTCCAGCAGGACGAACGCCGACGGCAGCATGTAGTCCGGTACCCGCTGGCGCATGAAGTCGCGCAGCGCCTCCGGCTCGGGGGCGGACGGGGCGACGACATACGCCACCAGGCGCTTGTCGCCGGGCACGTCCTCGCGCACCACGGCCACGGTCTCGCGCACGTTCGGGTGAGCGCCCAGCGCGGACTCGACCTCCGACAGTTCGATGCGGAAGCCGCGCACCTTCACCTGGTTGTCCGTGCGGCCCAGGAAGTCCAGCGTCCCATCCGCGCGCCACCGGGTCAGGTCGCCCGTGCGGTAGAGGCGCTCACCGGGCTGCGAGGAGAAGGGATGCGGAATGAAGCGCTCCGCGGTGAGGTCCGGCCGGGAGATGTAGCCGCGCGCCAGGCCCTCGCCGCCGATGTGCAGTTCGCCGGGGATGCCCGGGGGCACCGGCTGTCCGCGCGCGTCCAGCACGTACAGGTCCGTCCTCGCGATGGGCCGGCCCAGCGGCACGGGGGCGTCCACGCGCGCCGCTTCCGTCATCACGTGCGTGGCGGCGATGAGCGTCGCCTCCGTCGGGCCGTAACCCGCGGTCACGACGAGGCCCGGATGCGCCTCCAGCACCTTGCGCACGTGCGGCGGGGAGACGACGTCGCCGCCCACCAGCAGCTGGCGCACGCCCGTCAGGGCCTCCGGCTTCAGGTCCGCGACCTGCGTGAAGAGGCCCGCGGTGAGCATCATCGAGGTGACGCCATGGCGCTGGATGACCTGGGCCAGCACGTCCAGGTCCGACGGCGACGTGGGCGGGAACATCACCAGCCGTCCGCCGTGCAGCAGCGGTCCCCAGACCTCCAGCGTCACCGGGTCGAAGGAGATGGGCGCCAGCTGGAGGAACGTCTCGTTCGCGCTCATGCGCGCGAACGCCGGGTGGTGCAGCAGGCGCATCACCGCGCGGTGATCCACCGCGACGCCCTTGGGGCGCCCGGTGCTGCCGGAGGTGAAGTCCACGTAGGCCAGATGGCGCGAGTCCGCTCCCGCCACCACCGGTGCCGTGGGCAGATCCCGGGCGGCGAGCTCCTCCACGAAGACGGACGGCAGCTCCAGCGGCAGGGGCACCGCCGCGCGCAGGGCTCGCGTGGTGAGCAGCACCTTCGCGGGCGCGTCCTCCAGCATCGCGGCCAGCCGAGGCGCCGGGTAGCTGGGATCCAACGGCAGGTACGCGCCCCCCGCCTTCACGGCGGCGAGCAGCGCGACGACGAGCTCCAGAGAGCGCTCCAGGCACACCGCCACCAGCACGTCCGGGCCCACGCCGTGCTCACGCAACACGTGCGCCCACTGGTTCGCCCGCGCTTCGAGCTGCGCGTACGTCAGGCGCTCGCCGCCGGACTCCACCGCGACCGCGTCCGGCCTCGCCGCGGCCTGCCGGGCGAAGAGGTCCGGGATGCGCGCGTCCTGGGGGAAGTCCTGGAAGGTGTCGTTCCACTCCACCAGCACCCGCTGGCGCTCCGCCGCGTCCATGAGCGGCAGCAGGGCAACGGGCGTCTGGGGATGGGCCACCACCTCGCGCGCCAGACCCACCATGTGCCGGGCCAGGCGCTCCATGGTGGCCGCGTCGAAGAGGGCGGTGGCGTACTCCATGCCGCAGTTGAAGCCGTCCTTGACCTCCACGACCTCCATGCCCAGGTCGAACTTCGCCGTGCCGGTCGGCACTTCCACCGGGGTCAGCTCCAGCGACGACAGCCGGCCCTGGACCTCCGGCATGTTCACCACGTTGATGCTCACCTGGAACAGCGGCGTGCGGCTCAGGTCGCGCGGCAGATCCAGCGAATCCAGCACGCGCTCGAAGGGAGCGTCCTGGTGCGCGTAGGCCTCCAGGGCCTGGGTGCGCACGCGCCCCAACAGCTCCACGAAGGACGGCTGGCCAGACAGCCTCGAGCGGAAGGGCAGGGTGTTGATGAAGCACCCCATCAGCCATTCGAGCTCCGGACGCGTGCGGCCCGCGATGGGCGTGCCCACCACGAAGTCGTCCTGTCCCGAGTAGCGCGACAGCGCCGTCTGGAAGAGGGCCATCAACACCATGAACGACGTAGCGCCGTGCTTGCGGCCCAGCGCCAGCAGCGGCGCGGCCACCGCCGTCGGCAGGAGGAAGGTGTGCCGCGCGCCCGCGGAGGACATGACCGCCGGGCGAGGCCGGTCCGTGGGCAGGTCCAGCGGAGGCGCGCCGGTCAGGTGGTCCTTCCACCAGGCCACCTGCTTCTCCATCACACCGCCTTCCAGCCACGCGCGCTGCCACACGGCGTAGTCCGCGTACTGCACCGGCAGCTCCGGGAGCGGAGAGGGCTGGCCCGCGCGGAAGGCCGTGTAGTTCACCGTCAACTCCTGCGCGATGACCAGGGTGCACCACGCGTCGGACACCGCATGGTGGAAGGTGACGAGCAGCACGTGCTCCTGGGCCCCCAGGCGGATCAGCGCCGCGCGCAAGACCTCCTGCTCCAGGTCGAACGGCTGGCGCACGGCGTCCTGGCAGAACGCGCGCATCGCCGCCTCGCGCGCCTCCGGCGTGTCGCCGGGCACGTCCCAGTGCTGGAGCGGCAGGCCCCGGGGCGGGTGGATGACCTGCACCGCGTGGTCCCCCTCCAGGGCGTAGGTGGTGCGCAGCACCTCGTGGCGGACCACCATCGCGTCCAGCGCGGCCTGGAGCGCGGCCCTGTCCAGGTCGCCCTTGA
Source organism: Corallococcus sp. AB032C (assembly GCF_003668935.1). Taxonomy (NCBI): domain Bacteria; kingdom Pseudomonadati; phylum Myxococcota; class Myxococcia; order Myxococcales; family Myxococcaceae; genus Corallococcus; species Corallococcus sp. AB032C. Next base: position 18,669 of record NZ_RAWP01000119.1, read on the forward strand.
GCCGGAAGATGGCCGGGTTGTTGTACGCGCTGCTCGTGGGCTCCATCTGCTGGAGGTACCAGAGGCGCTGCTGAGCGAAGGACAGGGGCAGCGGCTGCTCCCGGCTCACGCGCGGAATGGGCGGTGGGCTCATGTTCACCACCGCCGGTGCGGCGGGCGCCACGGGACGCGGCGCTTCCACGACGGCGGGACGCGCCACGGGCGGAGGCGGGAGCCGCGACGGCGAGGCCACCGGCTCCAACCGGCCGTCCCCGCGCAGGCGGGCATGACGGCCGGTGCGGAACAGCTTCGCGGAAGCCTCGCGAGGGTGCGGCACCAGGCGGCGGTGCTCCTCATCACCTGCGCGCCACAGTGCGGACGGGAGCCCCGCGCCCGCGAGGGCCAGCTCACCCACCACGCCCACGGGCACGGGCTGACCGGCCGCGTCCAGCACCCAGGCCTGGAGGTTCGCGGGGATGCGCTCCGCCAACGTGCGCGGCAGCAGCGCGCCTTCCTGGGCGTCACCGGACAGCCACACCTCCACGCCCGCGGCCCGGTGCAGCGCCGAGCCCAGCTCCACCGACGCGCCCTCCAACACCAGCGCACCCACGCGCGACAGCGACTCACGCGCCCCCGGCAGCTCGCTGAGTGAACGCGCCAGGCGGGCCGACGTGTGCAGCAGCACCGCGCCGGACTGGCGCGCCAGCTCCAGCAGTCCCTCCACGCCCGCCTCGGCCTCCACCAGCACCTGCTCCTGGTGGGCGGCGGCATCCGCGTCCATGCGCTCACGCACGGTCGCGAGCCGGCGCAGGCCCTCCAGCACCACCGGGGTGTCGAGGCCGAAGTCGATGAGCGCCGCCACCTCGTCCACGTCCGCCGCGCGCACGTCGCGCAGCCGTCGCAGCGCGCTGTCCACCGTGCCCAGCAGGCCGGTGTTCTTCGCGTGGTTCTCGAAGGTGCGCTCCAGGACCGCGTTGATGTCGTCCGGCGACAGCTTCTGGACGTCGGTGATGCCCTGCGCCTGGAGCAGCGACGTGCTGATGTCCACCGAGCTGCGGAAGTACGACAGCAGGGGCTGGCGCACCGTGCGCAGCACCTCCTGTTCCTCGTCGCCCAGGTACGTGTGGAGCATGCAGGTGATGTGGCCGCGGCCCGGGTGCCCGTTGCGGCGCCACGCGTCGCGGTACAGCGCCACCTTCTGCTTCAGCTCCTCCAGCGTGTGCGACATCAGGCCCGTGAGCACGCCCGCGCCCAGCTCGCCCGCCATCCGGAACGTCTCCGGGTTGCCCGTGGCGGTGAGCCACACCGGCAGCTCCTTCTGCACCGGCTTCGGGCGCAGACCGACCTCCGCCGTGCTGCCAGCGCCCGCGGGGCGCTTGAAGCGCTCGCCTCGCCACAGGGCGCGCAGCGTGGACAGCTTCTCCAGCAGGATGTCGCGCCGCTTCTCGTAGTTGGCCGGCGCGAAGGTGAAGTCCTGCGTGTGCCAGCCCGTGGCCACGGACAGGCCCACGCGGCCCTGGGACAGGTTGTCCACCACGGACCACTGCTCCGCGATGAGCAGCGGATCATGCAGCGGCAACACCACGCTGCCGGAGCGCAGGCGCAGGTTCTTCGTGACGGTGGCCAGGCCCGCCGCCACCACGGCCGGCTGTGGATACAGACCGCCGAACGAGTGGAAGTGCCGCTCCGGTGTCCACACCGCGGAGAAGCCGTTCGCGTCCGCGAACTTCGCGCCCTCCAGCAGCAGCTCGTACTTGGGGCCCTGGAGCGTGTCCTCGTCGTTGGCGAAGTAGATGAGGCTCACGTCCATCGCCTTCGCGCGAGGCCCCCCATCGCCCAGGCCCACCAGCCGAGCCGTGATCCGCTCCGGAGGGAACACCACCCGCAGGCCTCGCGTGAGCGCCCACAGGGCCTCCAGCTCCGGACGGTCGGAGGACGGCTCGCTCGCGGCCAGCCACGCGCCGCCGTCCGGGGGCGACAGGCGCGTGTCCAGGCCGGTGAAGAACTCCGCAAGCTCCCGGTGTCCCAGGGCCCACGCGGGCTGGCCTCGGCCCGTGGGCAGCAGCCACGCCAGGGCGTGCGGCTCCGCGTGCGCGACGGTGGCGGACGCTTCGCTCGCGGCTGGCACATCCTCCACGTAGACGACGCGCGCCGCGTCCACGCGCACGGAGGCCACCAGCGCGCGCGTGGTGACGAGCACCGGCACCGGGGCGCCTTCGAGCGCGTACACGGGCAGGTGGCTCAGGTCGGACGGGCCCAGGGCGACGCATGCTCCGCCCGCGGCCAGCACAGCCCACAGCGCGGCCAGCTTCTCCGGCGACGTGCGCAGGCACACGGCCACCGGTGTTCCAGCCTTCACGCCCAGCGCCTTCAACCTCGCGGCCAGGGCATCCGCGCGAGCGCCCAGCTCCGCCCAGGTCCAGTGCGTCTCCCCCTGCGACAGGGCGGTGGCGCCAGCGTGGCGCGCGCGCCGCTCCGCGAGTGCGGTGGGGACAGGGACCAGCCCCGGTGTGGCGCGAGGCGTGGGCCAGGCGCGGCGCTCGTCATCGGTGGCGAGCGGCAGGTGCGCCACCTGCGTGTCGGGGTTCGCGAGCGCGGCGCCGAGCAGCACCTGGAAGTGCTCCATCAGCCGCGCTGTCGTGGCCGCGTCGAACAGGTCCGACGCGTACTCCAGCGCGCCATGGACGCGGGTGGGGGACTCGAAGAGGACCAGGGTGAGCGCGCTCAGGGTGGAGCCCCACTGCACGGGCGTGCCCGGCACCTCCACCAACGTGGCGCGCAGGCCGATGAGCTCCAGCGTCTCCGAGGAACTCACGCCCGTGTGGTAGACGAACACGGAGTCCGTCATGCGCCCCCGGCCGATGTCATGGCCCGGGATGAGCGCCTCCACCAGGTACTCGAAGGGCACGTCCGGGCGCGTCTGCGCGTCCGCGACCTCGCCTCGCACCTGGGCCAGCAGCTCGCGGAACGTGAGACCTTCGGTGAAGCGCGTCCGGAACGCCTCGGAGTGCGCCACGTAGCCGATGAGCGGCATCAGCTCCGGACGCGTGCGGTTGGCGATGGGCGTGCCGACGACGACGTCCGTCTGGCCGGAGTAGCGGTGCAGCAGCGTCTGCCACGCGGCGAGCACCGTCATGTAGCCGGTGAAGCCCTCGCGACGCGTGAAGGCCACCAGCTCGTGGGCGAGCGCGGGCGGGAAATCCAACGTCATGCGCTGGGAGGAGATGATCGGCTCGTTGGAGCGGGGACGGTCCGTGGGCAGATCCAACCGGCGCGGCATGCCGGACAACCGCTGCCGCCAGCCCTGGTCCTGTTCGGCCAGACGGCCGCTCGTGATGCCACGGCGCTGCCATGCACCGAAGTCCGCGTACTGGAGGGGCAGTGGCTTGAGTGGAGACGGCTTGCCCTGGACGAAGGCGTCGTAGAGCTGGCCCAGCTCCTGGACGAGCAGGGCGATGGACATCGTGTCGCTGACGATGTGGTGGATGCTGGAGATCAGCAGGTGCCGCTTCGCGTCCAGTCGAACCAAGGTGGTGCGCAGCACGGGGCCGTGGACCAGGTCGAACGGCTTCGCGGCGTCCTCACGGGCGAGCCGCAGCGCCTCCGGTTCCCGCGTCTCCAGCGGGCCGCGCAGCTCCACGCGGGTGAGGGGCACGCGCATGTGCGGGTGGAAGCGCTGCACGGGGCGGCCGTCCACGGTGTCGTAGGTCGTGCGCAGCGCTTCGTGGCGCTGGACGATCTCCTGGATGCCTCGCTCCATCACGTCCGCGTCCAGGTCGCCTTCGAGCCGGAGGACGAACGGGAGGTTGTACGCGGACAGGCCGGGCAGGTGCTGCTCCAGGCGCCAGACGCGCTCCTGCACGAAGGACAGCTGCAGCTCGCTACCGTCGCGAGGCAGGGGCACCAGCGGAAGCTCCGTGGAGACGGGGGCCTGCGGCGCCTGGAGCAGCAGGGGCTCCAGGCGTCCCGCGATGCCAGCGACGGTGGGCGCTTCGAAGAGGGCGGCCAGCGGCAGGTTCACGCCGAAGGCATCACGGAGCTGATTGAGCAGCTGCGCGGCCGTCAGCGAGTTGCCGCCGAGCTCCAGGAAGTCGTCATGGCGGCCCACGAACTCCAGGCCCAGACGGTCGCGCCACAGCGCGGCCACGCGCTCCTCGATGTCTCCACGAGGCGCGTCCTCACGGCCGGGAGGGGGAGGGGCGGCGGGCGCGGGTTCAGCGAGGGACGGGGCGGGTGCTACGCCCGTGGACACGGCAGACCCGTGCGAGGACACACCCGCCTCCGGAAGACTCCCGTGCACCGGAGCCCCGTGTGAGACGCCGGCCGGATCCGTCGTCGCGGACTCGATCTGAATCGCGCCGTTCGAAGCCGTCATCGCGGACGAGGCTTGAGGAGCGCGAACCGACACAGGGGCCGTCATCGCGGAGGCGGCCTGAGGAGCGCGGACTGACGCCGTGACCAGTGCCAGGTCGGAGGTCACATCAGGCGCACGCTCCACGGGCGCGGCCGGGGCCTCTGCCGGAACCTGCGGCGCACGAACGGGACTTCCTGCCGGAGGCGCGAACGGAGACGTCGTGGCGCGTGCTCTCGGCTGCACCCAGACCGCCTGGGTCTGGAACGCATACGTGGGCAGGTGCAGCCGCAGGCGCTGCTCGTGCGCGTAGAACGCGCTCCAGTCCACAAGCACACCCGCGGTCCACAGCTCGCCCACGGCCTGGAGCCAGCCCATCTGCTCCGTCGTCTTCCCGCCCACCCGCAGCGACGCCAGCGCGTGGACGGGGGATCCGCCGCCTTCGGGCCGGGCCAGGTTCGCGCGCACCAGCGGCGTCACGTCCTGTCCCGGTCCCACCTCCAGCAACACCGTGCAGCCTTCCGCCTGGAGCGCCTCCACCGCGCGGGTGAAGCGCACCGGCTGGCGCATCTGCTCCGTCCAGTAGTCCGGCGCCGCGAGCTGTCCCGGCCTGGCCAGCGCCCCCGTGAGGCTGGACACGTACGGCACCGCTGGCTCCGACCAGCGCAGCGTGCCCACCACGCGCGCCAGCTCCGGCATCAACGGCTCCACGTCCGCGGAGTGGAACGCGTGCGGCGCGGGCATGCGCACCGCACCGGCCTTCTGGGCCTTCAGCTCGGCCTCCAGCCGCTCCACTTCCTCCACCGGCCCGGACACCACGCAGCGGTCCGGAGCGTTCACCGCCGCCACCGACAGCCGGCCCGACAGCAACGGCTGCACGCGCTCCACGGGCAGGGCCACCGCGAGCATCGCGCCCGGCGGCATCCGGTGCATCAGCTCCCCACGAGCCACCGCGAGGCGCATACCGTCCTCGACCGACAGCGCCCCCGCGATGCACGCCGCCGCGTACTCACCGAAGCTGTGACCCATCACCGCGGACGGCGTGACGCCCAGGTCCCGCCACATCCGAGCCAGCGCCACCTGCACACTGAACAACGCGGGCAGCGCCACGCGCGTGTCCGCGAGGTCCGCCGAAGCATCGGCCTCGGGCGTCAGCACGGCCGACACCCGCGCCCGCAGCGGCGCGTCCAGCAACGCGAGGCACGCATCCAGGTGCGCGCGGAACAGCGGCGACGCCTCCGCCAGCTCACGCCCCATGGCCAGCCGCTGCGAACCCTGCCCGGAGAACACGAACGCCACGCGCGGCGCCTTGCCCGGGCTCTTCGCCAGCGTCACCGGCTTCTGGAGCTGCCGCGCCAGGTCCTCCGCGCCCGTCACCACCACCGCGCGGCGGTACTCGAACGCCTTGCGACCCACGGCGTGCGTGAACGCCAGATCCGCCAGCGCCGAGTCCCCGACGCCCGCCGCCTCCAACCGCCGCGCCGCCGCCTCCAGCGCCTCCGGCGAGCGCGCGGACAGCACGACGAGCTGGTGGGAACGCGTGGTCGAACCACTCTGCCGCATGGGAGCTTCCTCGAGGATGGCGTGGGCATTGGTGCCACCAATGCCGAAGGAGCTGACCGCGGCGAAGCGAGGCGTCTCGCTCCGAGGCCACGACCGCAACCTGGTGTTGACGAAGAAAGGACCCGCGTCGAAGTCGATCTGCGGGTTGGGCTTCTCGAAGTGGAGGCTGGGGGGAATCTCACCGTGGTGCAGCGACAGCGCGGCCTTCATCAGGCCCGCCAGTCCCGCGGCCGTGTCCAGGTGCCCCACGTTCGTCTTCAGCGACGCCAGCGCGATGCGTCCCCGGTGCTCCACGCCCAGGCCGTACGCACGGGTCAGCGCCGCCACTTCAATCGGATCCCCCAGCGGCGTCGCGGTGCCATGGGCCTCCACGTAGCCCACGGCCTCCGGTGCCACGCCTGCGTTGGCCAACGCCTGGGACACCACCGCTGCCTGTCCCTGCACGCTGGGCGCGGTGAAGCCGGACTTGTTCTTGCCATCGTTGTTGAGCGCCGAGCCCCGGATGACGGCGTAGATGGCGTCCCCATCCCGTACCGCGTCCTCCAGACGCTTGAGCACCACCGTGCCCACGCCGTTCCCGGGCAGCGTCCCCTGGGCCCGAGCGTCGAACGCACGGCAGTGGCCGTCCGGGGAGAAGATGAGGCCCTCCTGCGCCACGTAGCCCGTGCGCTGCGGCAGCGACAGCCGCGAGGCCCCCGCGAGCGCCACGTCGGACTGCCCCGTCCGCAGGCTCTGACAGGCCAGGTGCACGGCCACCAGACCCGTGGAGCACGCGGTGTAGAGCAACGTGCTCTCACCCGTGAGCCCCAGCTTGAAGGACGCCTTCGTCGGCAGGCTCTCGTGGGTGGCGGTGCCGTTCAGCTCGAAGAAGGACGCCGCGTCCAGCGGCATCGCCTGCCGCACGGCCTCCGCGTATCCAGAGGCCGCCGCGCCCGCGTACAGCGAGATGGCGCCGGGGTAGCGCTCCGGATTGACGCCCGCGTCCTCCAGCGCGGCCCACGCCGTCTGGAGGAAGAGCCGCTGCTGCGGATCCGTGAACTGCGCCTCGCGCAGCGACATGTCGAAGAACGCGTGGTCGAACCCCTCCACGTCCTCCAGGACACCCGCGGCCGGGACGAACGCCGGGTGGTACCAGAGCTCGAACCCCTCCGGCAGGGAGGGCAGGTGCTCCAGTTCCTCGGGGGTGAAGCGCGTGATGGACTCCACGCCCTCGCGCAGGTTCCGCCAGAACGCCTCCACCGTTCCCGCTCCGGGGAAGCGGCCCGCCATGCCGACGATGGCGATGGACCCGGAGGCGCCAGGCTTCGACGCCTCGCGCGGACGGTGGCCGGGCGCGGTGGGCGACGGCACGGGTGCTCCCTGCGACTCGTGCTCCAGCCGCTGGGCGAGCGACTCCACCGTGGGGTGCTCGAACAACCAGACCACGGGCACATCGCGGCCCAGCGTCTCCTTCAAGCGCGAGGCGAGCCGCATCACGGACAGCGACGTGCCACCCAGGTCGTTGAACAGGTGGTCCTGCGTACCCACCCGGTCGGCCCCGAGTTCGCGGGACCACGTGGAGGCGATCCGTTCCTCCAGTGGATGGGAGGGCGCCACGTAGCGCTCACGCCGGCCGGTGACCTCCGAGTCCGGAGCGGGCAGGGCCTTGCGGTCCACCTTGCCGCTGGGGTTCAGGGGCAGGGTGGGGAGCGCCACGAACAGCGACGGCACCATGTAGTCGGGGAGCTTGCGGCGCAGGGCCTCTCGCAGCCGCGTGGGCTCCAGCACCTGACCCGGGCGCGGCATCGCGTAGGCGACGAGCCGCTTGTCGCCGGGGACGTCCTCGCGCACCACCGCCGCGGCCTCGTGCACTTCGGGCAGCTCGCGCAGGGCGGCTTCCACTTCCGGAAGCTCGATGCGGAAGCCGCGCACCTTCACCTGGTGGTCCGTGCGGCCCAGGAAGTCCAGCGTCCCATCCTCGCGCCAGCGGACCCGGTCGCCCGAGCGGTACAGCCGTGCGCCAGGCTGCGCGCCGTACGTATCCGGCACGAAGCGCTCCGCCGTGAGGTCCGGCCGCGACACGTAGCCCCGGACCACGCCATCCCCGCCGAGGAACAGCTCCCCCGGCACGCCCACCGGCACCGGCTGGAGCCGCGCGTCCAGCACGTACGCCGTGGTGTTCGCGAGCGGCGCGCCAATGGGCACCGACGCGCCCGCCTGCTCTGGCCGCTCCACCGTGAAGAACGAGGCGGCCACGGAGCATTCACTGGGGCCGTAGGCGTTGATGACGGTCCGGCCCAGGAACTCCACCGCGCGGCGCACATGCGGGGCGGAGATGACGTCGCCCGCCACGTGCACTGCGCGCAGCCGTCCGAGGATGTCCAGCCGGTGCTCCACCAACTGCGAGAAGAGCCCCGACGTCAGGTGGGCGAAGCTGACCGCGTGGCGCTCCACCACGCGCGCGAGCGTGTCCATGTCTCCGGCGGGGACCTTGCCGGGGAAGATGACCAGCCGGCCGCCGTGCAGCAGCATCGTCCACAGCTCCATCACGGAGCCGTCGAAGGACAACGGCGCGAAGAGCATGCCCGTTTCGCGCTGACCGACGCGCGAGTAGGGCTCGGCGTGCACGAGGCGCAGCACGCCACGATGCTCGGAGGCCACCCCCTTGGGACGGCCGGAGCTGCCGGAGGTGAAGATGACGTAGGCCAGGTTGCGAGGCCCCACGGTGACTTCCGGCGCGGTGACAGGCTGATCATCGAGCGACAGCGCGTCCACGAAGAAGCAGGCCAGGGTCGCGTCCGGCACGTGCAGCCGCTCACGCAGCGCGCGCGTGGTGAGCAGCATCCGGGGCCGGGCGTCCTCCATCATGAGCGCCAGCCGCTGCGCGGGGTACGACGCATCCAGCGGCACATAGGCGCCGCCCGCCTTGAGGATTGCGAGCACCGAGACGACGAAGTCCACGGAGCGCTCCATGCACACCGCCACCGGCACGTCCGGGCCCACGCCCCGAGCGCGGAGGAAGTGCGCGAGCGGATTGGCCCGCGCCTCCAGCTGCGCGTACGTCAGGCGAAGATCCCCGTCCTCCACGGCGATGGCGTCCGGAGTCCGGGCGACCTGGAGCGCGAACTGCTCGGGGAGGGTGCTGCCGGAGGGGTAGTCCCGGGCCGTGTCGTTCCACGCGGTGAGCACCTGGTGGCGCTCCGCGTCCGTCATCCAGGGCAGCTCGTGGATGGACGTCTCCGGGGCCGCGATGGCGGCCTCCAGCAGCACGCGGAAGTGACCGGCCAGCCGCGCCACGGTGCCGGCGTCGAACAGCTCCGTGGCGTACTCCAGCCAGCCCTCGAAGCCCTGGGGTGACTCCGCCAGCGACAGCGTGAGGTCGAACATGGACGTGCCGGTGTGCACGTCCAGGAGCCGGGACTGGAGCCCCTGCAGGACGGGCGCGTCCACGCGCGCGCCCTGGAGGTTGAACATCACCTGGAACAGCGGCGTGTGCCCCAGTTCACGAGGAGGCCGGAGCGCCTCCACGACCCGCTCGAAGGGCACGTCCTGGTGCGCGTACGCACCCAGCGCCGTCTCCCGCACGCGGCCCAGGAGCTCCCGGAACGAAGGCGCGCCAGACAGTCGCGTGCGAAGGACCAGCGAGTTGACGAAGAGGCCGACGAGCCCCTGGAACTCCGCGCGCTGCCGGCCCGCGATGGCCGTGCCCACGCAGATGTCGTCCTGTCCCGCGCGGCGGGCGAGCACGGTCTGGAAGGCCGCGAGCAGGACCATGAACGGAGTGACGCCTTCGCGCTCCGCCAGCGTCCGGACGGAGTTCGCGAGGCCAGCCTCCAGCACCACCGGGACCCGAGCGCCCGCGGACCCACGCCGCGAGGGACGCGGCCGATCCGTGGCCAGCTCCAGCAATTGGGGAGCACCGGCGAGCTGCGTCCGCCAGTAGTCCAGCCGCGACTCCAGCGCGGCGCCGTCCAGCGCGTCCCGCTGCCAGTCGGCGGCGTCGGCGTAGTCGAGGGGCAGGGCGGGCAGGGGCGACGGGCGGCCTTCGCGCAGCGCCGAGTAGAGGGCGGAGACCTCGCGCACCAGCACCGCCATGGACGTGGCGTCCGACACGGCATGGTGCATGACGAGCACCAGCACATGGGTCCGCGCATCCAGCGTGAGGAGCGTGGCGCGCACCAGCGGTCCGCGCTCCAGGTCGAACGGGCGGCGGGCCTCTTCGTGGGCCAGGCGGAGCGCCTCGGCTTCGCGGGCGTTGGCGGGCAGGGACTCCAGTGACACGCGCGCCAGCGGCAGGGATGCGTCCGGCGCGATGACCTGCCGGGGCTGCCCCGGGGCCTCGCGGAAGGAGGTCCGCAGTCCTTCATGCCGGGCCGCGAGGGCCACGAGGCTGCCCTCCAGCGCGGTCACATCCAGTTCGCCCCCCAGGCGCACGGCGGCGGGCAGGTTGTAGGACACATCGCCGGGGGCGTACCGGGACAGGAAGAACAACCGGGCCTGCGAAGAGGACGCCTCGCGGTCGCCGCCCACGTTTCCGCGAAGAGGCGCGGGGCCCGCCGCGTCACGGAGGGAGGCCAGCCTGTGCGCCAGGGACGTGATGCTCGGCCCCTGGAGCAGCCACTCCATGGGCACCGTCAGCCCGGTGCCAGCGCCCACTTCGTGCGCCAGTTCCACCGCGCCCAACGAGTCCAGCCCGTAGCGAGTCACCGGAGCATCGACGTCGATGTCCTCACGGCGCATGCGCACGTGCCGGGCCACGACGTCGTGCAGCCATGCGGCCAATGCTTCCGCGTCCGGCTTCTCAGGCAGCGCCGCTTCCGCCTTCGGCCCAGCTTCAACCAAGGCAATCGCTGGAACAGAGGGCAGGGGAGCCTCGGCCGACGATGGGGGTGCAGCGGAGGAGTGGGAGCCCTCCGCCCGCCACGCTGTCACCTCCTGCAATGTCTCCGCGAGGAAGGCCGCTCGGCACGCGTGACGCTGCACCTTGCCGCTGGACGTCTTGGGCAGGCTGCCCGGCTCGATGAGCACCACCGCGTGCGCCTGCACCTCGTGCGACTCCGCCAGCCGCTGACG
>NZ_RAWP01000011.1:0-151994 GCF_003668935.1 Corallococcus sp. AB032C
CCGGCCTTGTACTCCGCCGTGAACTCCCGGCGCGGCCTGCGGGGCTTCCTCTGCTTTTCGTCAGTCGCGGACATCCCGTGCTCCTTCCATCACATCTCGGGTGTCCACGGAACCGGGCCAGGCTCACACCCTCCGCGTCGATTGCCAGGCCAGCGCGCCCCCGGGCCGCATGGGACGAAAACCTGTCCGACTGTCGGACAGGTTTTGAGGCAACCGGCCCCGGGCGGGCGCCTCTGTCCGTGCCCTACTTTGGTGTTCGCGCACGCATATCGTCGCGCCCCTGTCGGTTCGGTGCGGCCTCGAGCCCATGCGGAGAAATCCGTCCGACTGTCGGACAAGCAAACCGTCCTCGTCACCTGCCGGGTCGGCTCGGCATGGGGACTCATGCGGCGGAAACCGGTCCGACAGTCGGACAGGTTTTGAGGGAACCGGCCCCGGGCGGAGGCCTCAGTCCGCGCGCCAACCCTGGCGTCCGCGCACTCAGGACAGCGCGGCCCATCGCGGCGCTCCTTTGGGATCGAGAGTTCACGGAAGACCTCCGGTCTCGGGACTCTTTGACGAACCCGTGCCGGCCTGGCTGGTGCCTCGGTGCAGGACGCGCCTCCCCTCCCTCTGCGAGGATGGGAGACCATGCGACGACCTCCGGCTGGACTCCGGGTGCTGCTGACCGCGCTCTTGCTGGGCGGTGCTTCCCAGGGGGCTCCCCCTCCGAAAGCAGCGCCTCCCACGCCGGCTCTGGTGACGTGGCTCTATCAGGACCGGTTGACCCCGCCCTGGGAGGACCTGACATGGGCCGGGGCGCACTTGATGAGCGCCACCGTGGCTGGGGCGTCGGGCAGCCACGCCATCACCGTGATGATGGGGCCCTGGGAGGCGCTGTACTTCGGCCACCCGGGCTTCGACGTGTCACCGGATGACACGCTGGTGCTGAAGGTGAATGGCGGGAAGGGTGGCGCGAACGCGGCGGTGCGCGCCCGCGTCGTCATCGGCTCCGAGCAACCCGTGGGCGTGCCGCTGGGCCCTGCTTGCGAGGGCGGCGCCATCCCGGCCCGGAAGTGGACGACCTGCCGCGTGCCAATGGCGAAGCTGCTGCCCGAAGGCCGCACGCGCATCACCGGCCTGTGGCTCCAGGAGGACAGTGGCAGGACGCTGCCGCCCCTCTCCTTCGACGACATCGGCATCGAGCAGGGTCTCCGGCCAGTGACCCTCACGATGGAGACGCCCGCGGTCTTCCTGGCTCCGGGCGCCACGCACGCCTTCCGCGCCACCGTGACGAACAGCTCGGACACGGAGGTGGCCTGGAGCGTGGAGCCTGGAAACGAGCGGGGCTCCATCAGCGCCGCCGGCATCTACACCGCTCCTCGCAAGCCGGGCACGTACCGGGTGATGGTCCGGAGCAAGGCGGACCCGAGCCAGGTCGCCCAGGCCAGCGTGGTGGTGAGTGCATCCCCGGCCGTGAAGGGTCCGCCGGGCCAGGGTGGCAAGTGGGTATCGGGTTACTACACGGGCTGGAACGCGGATGACTATCCGCCGGAGAAGGTGGACTTCAGCGCGCTCACGCACATCCTCGTGGGCCGCGTCACTCCGAAGGCGGACGGCACGCTGAGCACGAAGTTCGACAACGACCGGGGGCCGGAGATCGCCCGCACGCTGTCGAAGCGCGCGCATGCCGCAGGCCGCAAGGCGCTCATCATGGTGGGCGGATCCGGTGAGCACGACGGCTGGGTGGGCGCCGCGTCCGACGCGAACCGCGCGAAGTTCGTCCGCTCGCTGCTGAAGGCGATGGACGACTTCGGCTACGACGGGCTGGACCTGGACTGGGAGCCCGTGGAGAAGGAGGACCGTCCGAAGCTGCTGGCCCTGGTGAAGGCCCTGCGCGAGGCACGGCCGAAGATGCTTCTCACCTTCCCCCTCCACTGGATCAACACCAACTTCCCCACTGACGCCGACCCCTGGTTCGCGGAGCTGGCGACGCACTTCGACCAGATGAACCTGATGTCCTACGAGATGATTGGCGCGTGGGATGGCTGGAAGTCCTGGCACACGTCCGCGCTGAAGGGCGAACAGGGCCTGCACCCCACGTCCATCGCGTCCAGCCTGGACCTGTGGGTGAAGGCCGGTATCCCCAAGGCGAAGCTGGGCATCGGCATCCCCTTCTATGGCCTCGCGTGGCGCCACATCACCGGGCCCTACCAGCCCTTCACGAACTGGTCCGACTACGTGGGCGGGGACAACTCGTTCACCTACAAGAAGATCCTCCGCTTTTCGAAGCAGGGGAAGTACCAGTGGGATGAGAAGGCCCATGCCAGCTACGTGACGTTCGCTCCGGACAAGCTCGTGGAGGACGGCACGGTGACGTGGATCTCCTACGACAGCCAGCAGGCCATCGCCGCCAAGGGCGCCTTCGTGAGGCAGGAGGGCTACGGCGGCACCATCATCTGGACGCTCAACCAGGGCTGCACGGACGCGGAGACCGGCGCCAACCCGCTGCTGGACGCGGTGAAGGCGGCCTTCCTCCCGTAAAGGCGAGGAAGGCTCAGTCCCGCGGACGCGTCAGCCCAGCGTGACACGGGCGTTGCGGAACATGCGCATCCAGGGGCCGTCCTCGCCCCACTCCGGCGGGTGCCAGGAGTGCTGCACGGTGCGGTGCACGCGCTCCGGGTGCGGCATGGTGATGGTGAAGCGCCCGTCCTTCGTGGTGACGCCCGCGATGCCGTGCGGCGAGCCGTTGGGGTTGGCCGGGTACTTCGCCGCCACCTGGCCCCGGTTGTCCACCCAGCGCGTCGTCACCAGGTTGGAGGCGTTGAAGCGCGCGGCGGCATCCGCGTTGGCGAACTCCGCCCGCCCCTCGCCATGGGACACGACGATGAGCATCCGGCTGCCCTCCATGCCCTTGTAGAAGAGCGACGGCGACGGCGCGATTTCAACAGTGCCCAGTCGGGCCTCGAACTGCTCGGAGGAGTTGCGCACGAAGCGGGGCCAGCCTTCCGCACCGGGGATGAGCTCGCGCAGCTGCGCGAACATCTGGCAGCCGTTGCACGCCCCCAGGCCGAAGCTGTCCGGCCGCGCGAAGAACTCCGAGAAGACGTCGCGCGTGCGCGGGTTGAAGAGGATGGACTTGGCCCACCCGCCGCCCGCGCCCAGCACGTCGCCGTAGCTGAAGCCGCCGCACGCCATCACGCCGTGGAAGTCCTTCAGCGACACGCGGCCCGACAGCAGGTCGCTCATGTGCACGTCCACCGCGGCGAAGCCCGCGCGGGTGAACGCCGCCGCCATCTCCTGCTGGCTGTTGACGCCCTGCTCGCGCAGCACCGCCACGCGCGGCCGAGCCCCCTTGGCGATGTACGGCGCCGCCACGTCCACGGCCGGGTCGAACGTGAGCTTGGGCGACAGGCCCGGGTCTTGCGCGTCGCACTTCGCGGCGTACTCCTCCTCCGCGCAGGTGGGGTTGTCGCGCAGCTTCTGGATTTCGTAGCTCACGCGCGACCAGGTGCGCTTGAGCGCCACCGTCTCCTCCGCGAGCAGTTCCTTGCCGCCGTGCCGCACGCGCACGACCTGCTGGGACGTGGGGCGCCCCAGTTCGTGGACGTGCGCACCCAGGCCGTGGCGAGTGAAGGCATCCCGCACGCGAGCCACGTCGGACGCGCGCACCTGCACCACCGCGCCCAGCTCCTCGTTGAAGAGGGCCGCCACCGCGTCGCCGCTCAGCGGGGCCAGGTCCACGTCCAGGCCGCAGTGGCCCGCGAAGGCCATCTCCGCGAGCGTGGCCCAGAGGCCGCCGTCGGAGCGGTCGTGGTACGCGAGCAGCACGCCCGCCGCATGGAGTTCCTGCACCGCGGCGAAGAAGCCCTTCAGCGCCGCCGCGTCGTCCACGTCCGGGCACTCCGGGCCCACCTGCTGGTGCACCTGCGCCAGCACGGACGCGCCCAGCCGCTGCCGGCCCTTGGCCACGTCCAGCAGCAACAGGCGCGTGTCACCCGCCACCTCCACCGGCTGCGGCGTCAGCGTGACGCGCGCGTCCAGCACCGGCGCGAACGCGGTGATGATGAGCGACAGGGGCGCCGTCACCGCCTTCTGCTGGCCGTCCTCATGCCACTGCGTGCGCATGGACATGGAGTCCTTGCCCACCGGGATGGCGATGCCCAGCGAGGGGCACAGCTCCATGCCCACCGCGTGCACGGCGGCGTAGAGGTTCGCGTCCTCGCCGGGGCTGCCCGCCGCCGCCATCCAGTTCGCTGACAGCTTCACGTCCGACAGCTTCCCGATGCGCGCCGCCGCCAGGTTGGTGAGCGCCTCACCCACCGCCATGCGCGCGGAGGCCGCCGCGTCCACCAGCGCCACCGGCGTGCGCTCGCCAAGCGCCATGGCCTCGCCCGTGTTGGACATCAGCGACGCCAGCGTCACCGCGCAGTCCGCCACCGGCACCTGCCACGGACCCACCATCTGGTCGCGCGCGGTGTGGCCGCCCACGGAGCGGTCGCCAATGGTGATGAGGAACGACTTGTCCGCCACCGTCGGGTGCGACAGCACCGCGTGCGCCGCGGCCTTCAAGTCGGACGGGATGCTCAATGGAGCGTGCGTCAGGGGGCGCGACGCGAACTCGCGGTGCATGCGCGGCGCCTTGCCGAAGAGGACGTCCATGGGCAGCGCGATGGGCGTGTCCCCCAGCTCGCGGTCCGTGAGCGTGAGCACCTGCTCCGCCGTGGCCTCGCCCAGCACGGCGAAGGGGGCGCGCTCGCGCTCGCACAGCGCGGCGAAGCGCGCCAGGTCCTCCGGCGCCACGCCCAGCACGTAGCGCTCCTGCGCCTCGTTGCACCAGATTTCCACCGGGGACATGCCCGGCTCGTCGTTGGGCACCTCCCGCAGCTCCAGCCGGCCGCCCAGGTCGTTGTCGTGCGCCAGCTCCGGCAGCGCGTTGGACAGGCCGCCCGCGCCCACGTCGTGGATGGAGCGCAGGGGGTTCGCATCGCCCAGCATCCAGCACTGGTCGATGACCTCCTGGCAGCGGCGCTCCATCTCCGCGTTGTCCCGCTGCACGGAGGCGAAATCGAGGTCCGCCGCGCTCGCGCCCTGAGCCATGGAGGACGCCGCGCCGCCGCCCAGACCGATGAGCATCGCCGGGCCGCCCAGCACGATGAGCTTGTCGCCCGCGCGCAACAGGGCCTTCTTCACGTGGCCCGCGCGGATGTTGCCCAGGCCGCCCGCCAGCATGATGGGCTTGTGGTAGCCGCGCACCTCCACGCCCTCCGGCGTGGGCACCTGCTGCTCGAAGCTGCGAAAGTAGCCGGTGAGGTTGGGCCGGCCGAACTCGTTGTTGAACGCGGCGCCGCCCAGCGGGCCGTCCACCATGATGTCCAGCGCGGACACGATGCGGTCCGGCTTGCCGTAGGCCAGCTCCCACGGCCGCGCGTAGTCCGGCAGGCGCAGGTGGCTGACGGAGAAGCCGGTGAGCCCCGCCTTGGGCTTCGCGCCGCGCCCGGTGGCGCCCTCGTCGCGGATTTCGCCGCCCGCGCCCGTGGCCGCGCCCGGGTACGGCGAGATGGCGGTGGGATGGTTGTGCGTCTCCACCTTCACCATGATGTGGGCCGGCTCGCGCACGGTACCCCACTCGCGCCCTTCGCCCTGGGGGAAGAAGCGCTCCACCTCGAAGCCCTCGATGACGGCGGCGTTGTCCTTGTACGCGGACAGCACGCCGTCCGGGCTCTGGGCGTAGGTGTTCTTGATGGCCTGGAACAGCGAGCGCTCGCGCGGCTCGCCATCCACCGTCCACGACGCGTTGAAGATTTTGTGGCGGCAATGCTCGCTGTTCGCCTGCGCGAACATCATCAACTCCACGTCGGTGGGGTTGCGCTTCAGCTCCGTGAAGCGCGCCACCAGGTAGTCGATTTCGTCCTCCGCCAGCGCCAGGCCCAGCTCGCCGTTGGCCTTCGCCAGCGCCGCGCGGCCTCCGCCCAGCACGTCCACGCGCGTGAGCGGCCGGGGCGAGTCCGTGCGGAAGAGCACCTCCGCGTCCTCCAGTCGGGGCAGCACCGCCTGCGTCATCCGGTCGTGCAGCACCGCCAGCACGCCCTCCGCCTCGTTCGCGTCCAGCGGCCGGCCACCGGGGCCGGTGAGGAAGAACGCGATGCCGCGCTCCATGCGGCGCACCTGCGTGAGGCCACAGTGGTGCGCGATGTCCGTCGCCTTGGAGGCCCAGGGCGACACCGTGCCCGGACGCGGCACCACCAGGAGCAGCGTGCCCGTGCGCTCGCGCTTCGCCGTGTGGGGGCCGTACTCCAGCAGGCGCCCCAGTCGCTCCGCCTCGTCCTGCGTCAGCGGCGCCGACGTGTCCGCGAAGTGCACGAACTCCGAATAGAGGGTGGCCACCGACGGCACCCGCTCCCGGCAACGGACGAGCAGCTTGGCGAGCCTGAATTCGGAGAGGGCCGGAGCCCCGCGCAGCGTGAGCATGAAGGTCCTTGCGAACGGGTGACGGGAGGTAACAGCGGGGCCGTCCTTATCACCGCGCCTCGCGTCACAACGTCCGGAGTTCGTGCCAGGACGCCCGCACAGCACCCAGGTGGGTGAACCACCGCCGACGTGGGCGCTCCTCCGGCCTCAGCCTCCTTTCCAACACTCCCAGTCATCCAGGAATTCACATACCAGTCAGTGCTCCATGCTTTGCTCGCAAGGCTTTACAGACTCGTTTCGTCACACTGGGGGCATGTCATGACGCGAAAGAACCGCTGGCTCCTCGCCGGACTGACGTTCACGCTGTCCGCATGTGGTGCGGGAGGTCCTGACGCCGAGGCGCCTGCCGCTCCTTCTGAAACCCGCCTGGGAGACCTGAAGTCAGCGCTGGGAGCGTTGCCCGGCGCGGAGGTGCGCGGGGTGCATGCGGACGGCGTGCCCCAGTTCATCCAGGGCGCGCTGGGTACGACGGGCCGGCCCGTCTCCGGCGCCAGCGCCTGGCAGGCACACGCGCTCCTGGAGCCCACCCTGCTGCGCGTGCTGCCCGCCTTCCGGCTGACGGCGAAGGACGTGGTGCCCAAGCGCATCCACACGGACGAGTTGGGCAACACGCACCTGCGCTACACGCAGACCAAGGGCGGGCTCCCGGTGGTGAACGAGGAGCTCATCGTCCACCTGGATGCGCGGGGCCAGGTGTACGCGGTGAACGGCACCGCGCGTGACGGCGAGCCCGAGCCGGCCCCCGCTCGCATCGCGCCAGAGGCCGCGAGCGAGGCAGCGCTGGCGGAGTCCCCCCCGGGCAGCAGCGCGGGAGCGCCCCGCGAAGTCTTTGTCCGGCCAGACCCGGACGCGTCCCTGGTCCGCGCCTTCGAGGTGTTGGTGTCCGGACAGGACGCGGACGGCATGCCCCTGCGCGACCGCGTCTACGTGAGCGCGGCGGACGGCCAGGAGGTGCTGCGCACGCCGGAGATCCACGCCGCGCGCAACCGCCAGGTGTGCTCGGTGGGCGGAACCAACAGCGGCACGTGCCGGAGTGAAGGCCAGGTGGCCACCGGCGACACGGCCATCGACAAGACGTACGACAACCTGGGCCTCTTCTACGACTGCTTCCAGGCGAACTTCGGCCGCGATTCGTATAACGGCTCGGGAGGCCAGTTGCTGGCGCAGGTGCATTACGGCATCAGCTACGTGAACGCGTACTTCGACGGCACGAAGTTGGTCTGCGGTGACGGCAGCCTGCCCCAGATGGGGCAGCCGTGCGAGGACCCGGACATCGTCGTGCACGAGTTCATGCACGGCGTCACCGAGACCACGTCCGACCTCATCTACAGCGGCGAGTCCGGCGCGCTCAGCGAGTCCCTGTCGGACATCTACGCCGCCACCTGCGGCAGCTGGGCCTCGGGCACCTGGAGCACCGCGACGCCCGTGTGGCACATCGCGGAGACGGCCTGGACCCCCGGCACGTCCGGGGATGCCCTGCGCTACATGAACGACCCCGCGGCGGATGGATACTCCGTGGACTACGCCCCGGACCTGAGCAGCGGCACGGACGTGCACTACGGCTCCGGCGTGGCCAACCTGGCGTTCAAGCTGATGGCCACCGGCGGCGTGCACCCGCGAGGCAAGTCGCTGGTGAACGTGCCGGCTATCGGCGTGGAGGCCGCGGCCAAAATCTTCTGGTACGCCAACATGAACCTCTTCACCCGCAACACCAACCTCTACGCGGCCAGGTTGGCGACGCGGGTGGCGGCGCAGAGCCTGGGCTACAACACCGCCGTCCAGGATGCGGTGGATGCAGCCTGGAACGCGGTGGGCGTGGGCGTCACGACGACGCCCTCGTGTATTCCGCTGCCCAACAACACCACGGTGTCGCTCATCTCCGGCAACGCCTCGTCGCAGAAGTACTACTGCTTCGACGTGCCCGCGAACACGCCCTCCACGGTGAGCATCTCCAGCGGCACCGGGGACGTGGACCTCTACACGCGCTTCGACCTGGCGCCCACGGCGCAGATCTACGACTGCCGTCCCTACCTCACGGGCAACAACGAGACGTGCAACCTGGTGGCGCGGCCCATCGCCGGCCGGCAGTACATCCTGCTCCGGGGATACACCGCCTACAGCGGCGTGAGCCTCTCCGTGGCTTACTGAAGCACCGGGCGCTTCCCCTCACCGCGGACTTGCGGTGAGGGTGGGTGCCCAGGGGGCTGGCCTCCTCGCGGGCCCTGGGCGAAGAATGCGCGCCCGGGGCCTGTTCAGGTCCCGGCAAGGACGGAGGGCCATGAGGGACGAGCGCGTCATCTTCAGCAGCAGCATCGACAGCCTGTACCGCAAGGTGCTGGCGCCCTCCCTGACGCCCGAGCTGGTGGACCGGCTGCGCGCGCGGGGGATGAACCTGCACGCCCCGCTGCTCGCCGCGTACCCGCTGGCCGTCTGGGTGGATTGCCTGGAGGACACGGCCCGCACGCTCCACCCCGACCAGCCGGTGGAGCAGGGCCGGCGCCTGATGGGCCGGCGGATGGTGGAGGGCTACGCGCAGACGCTGGTGGGCGGCGCGGTCCTCACGCTGGCCCGCGTGGTGGGGCCCATGCGCTCGCTGGAGCGCATGCAGCACAACTTCCGCAGCGGCAACAACTACACGGAGACGCGCCTCACCGTGCTGGGCCCCGCCCAGGCGGACCTCTGGTTCAACGAACCGGAGGCCCTGGAGGGCTTCGTGGACGGCGTGCTGGAAGAAGGGATGTTGCGCGTGGGAGTCCAGGGCTTCACCCTGCACCGCACCCGCCACTCGCCCGATTCCGCCACCTATCACCTGGAGTGGGCCGACCGGTCCTCCTGACACCCTGCCTTCATGTCTTCCATCCTCTCGACGCTGCCCGCCCTCTACCAGGACCTCCTGCCGGCCTTCTTCCGCAAGGACGCGCCCACGGAAGAGAAGGCCACCTGCTCCAACTGCGCCATGAGCCGCGCCTCCGCGCAGGCCACGGTGGAGTCCGTGGACGGGGCGGAGCACCTGTTCCGGCCGGACACCAAGTGCTGCACGTATCAGCCGCGGCTGCCCAACTACCTCGTGGGCGCGCTCCTGTCGGATGACTCGCCGCAGATGGCGGAGGGGCGCCGGCGCATCGAGGCGAAAATCGACAGCCGCATCGGCGTGAGCCCGCAGTGGGTGAAGCCGCCCGCGAAGTTCAACCACCTGTACAAGAACGCGCACCAGTTCTTCGGCCGCGCGTCGTCGCTGCGCTGCCCGTACTACGCGCTGGAGTCCGGCGGCTGCACCATCTGGGCGTACCGCGAGTCCGTCTGCTCCACGTTCTTCTGCAAGTACGTGGCGGGCCGGGACGGCCAGCGCTTCTGGATGTCGCTCAAGACGTACCTGACGCTGGCGGAGTTCCAGCTGTCACGCCACGCGCTGCTCCAGTTGATGCCGGAGTTCCTCCTGGACGGCCGCGACAAGGCGGAGGTGGCCACCGGCCCGCTGTCCGTGGAGGACCTGGACGACGCGGCGCCCCCGGCGAAGGTGTACGCCGCGCTCTGGAAGGGGTACGCCGGGATGGAGAAGGACTTCTACCGCGCCTGCTACGACGCCGTGCGCGCCGTGTCCCGGGACGGGCTGGAGCGGATGCTGGGCCTGGACGGCACCATCGAACAGAAGGTGCTGGAGAAGCTGTACACCCAGGCCTCCGCGCCCACGCTGCCGCGCGTGCTGCGCTTCAACCCGGACGCGACGGTGAAGTGGCTGCCGGACGGCAGCGTCGCGCTGGGCTTCTACAGCGAATACGACGCGGTGGCGCTGCCCGGTGAGGCCTACTCGCTGCTGGTGGAGTTCACCGGCCAGAAGCCCGTGGACGCCGTCCGCCAGCACCTGCGCGACCACAAGCAGGCGGACCTGGATCCAGACATCCTCCTGGAGCTGCACCGGCACCGCATCCTCATCGAGCCTTGAGAGGGCCGCGCTTCAGGGCTGGCCCGCGAAGGCGCCCACGTCGTGAAGCCAGCGAGCGACCTTCTGGGTGCGCTCCCACGCGGGCTCCGCGGCGACCAGGTGCTCCGCCAGCCACGCGCTGAAGGCCGGGTCTCCCGCGCGCAGCCACGCGGCGGACTCGGCCAGCTCATGGGCGGCGGCCTCCCAGGCGCGGCGCACGGCGCTGGCCACGGCCATCAGCTCCGCGATGCAGCGGGTGAACACCTCCATGCCCACGGTGACTTCGTTGGCGCTGTCGCCGCAGGACAGGGCCAGCGCGCGCAGGTGGCCCAGGTCCTTGAGCAGCCCCTGCTCCAGCGCGGCGGCGGTGCCCAGCCGGGCCTGGGCGGCGCGCTGGAGCAACTCCACGTCCTCGCAGAGCTGGCGCCAGGCCGCGTCGTCCCCCGCGGGGAAGCCACCCCGGCGGCGCAGGCGCACGCCCACGGCCTGCCACAGGTTGCAGAAGACGAGCACCTCCTCGACGCTGCGGCGCACGTGGGGCGGGATGTGGTCCAGGAAGTCCACCACGGACGCGCGGGCCTCGCGGATGAACGCGTCGCCCCGGGGCGTGGCCTCCACCACGCCGCGCGCGAGTTGGAGCACGCGCCAGGCCCACTGCAGGGCGCGCTCGGAGGTGGTGAAGAGCACCTCGATGCCGGTGCCCAGGGCGCCCGCGGCGTAGCTGGTGTCGGCGGTCGTCGGAGAGGGGACGGAGGGCGTCCCCTCGACTTCGGCGCGCACGTCGGGCGAGCGGGAAGCCGGCGGCCCCGCGTCCTCGCTGTCGGTGACGGTCCCGGGCCCGTGCGGCCCCGGCACCGTGTGCTCGCGCGCCATGTGCTTCTTCGCCCTCGTTCGCCGGTGGAAGTGCCCTCCTTCCGAATATCGCACGCCCCCTGAAAGCCTCCAGGCCTGGATGCGGGGACGTGTGATGCACCACAAGGCGCCCACCCCCTCAGTCTGGATGGGCACCTCGGGATGTCCGGCACCGCGCAACCCCTACGCTCAGTGCAGGGTCGGGTTGTGCTTCAAGCGGCTGAGCCGGTCATGCGTCTGCTTCTGGGCCGGCAGCAGCTGCTGACGCGCGAAGCTGCGCGCCTCGCCGTGGAGCTTGCCCACGTCGCGGTTGTAGTCCGCCAGGCCATGGTCCTCGCCCTGCTCCAGGGCGTCGATGGCGGCCTTCTCACCCAACAGGTCCGCTCCGCCCTGGACCACCTTGGCGAAGACGCCCCAGACGCCGGAGCTCTCCGCCGGATTGCCGCCCAGCTTCTGGATGCGCTCCTTGATGGCGTCGACGCGGGCCTCGTGGTCATGGAGGCAGGCGTCCACCTCCGTGCGAGCCAGGTCGCTCTTGATGTGCTTGCTCGCCTGCCGATAGGTCTCCACGGCGGAGAGCTCACCGCGCAGGAAGGAGTTCAGCGTCTCGATGTCGGTATTGGCCATGACGTCATCTCCTTGGTTCCGGTGAACGGGAATCGACTGGCGCAAAGGTGGTGCGCCTCCCCGGCCCGGCAACGAGCGCCGGCCTCCTCGCCTCCACGGCAGGCGTCCGGAGAAGCTCCACCGGGATGGCGGCCGTGGCAGACTCACCGGCGGCATGTGGAACTGGGTTCACCAGCTGGCGGAGTGGGCACGCGAGGACACGCCGTTCGCCGTCGTGACGGTGACGGAGTGCAAGGGCAGCACGCCCGCGCCCCCTGGCGCGAAGCTGCTGGTGCGCGCGGACGGCACCTTCCACGGCACCATCGGCGGCGGCCACCTGGAGCAGTTGGTCCTCCAGGACGCCCGCGCGTGCCTGGCCAGGGGCGAGGCGCGCACGTTCCGTTATCCGCTGGGCGCGAAGCTGGGCCAGTGCTGTGGAGGAGTCGTGGACGTCTTCGTCGAGCCCGTCAACCACGGGCCCCAGCTGTACCTCTTCGGCGCCGGCCACGTGGGACAGGCGCTGTGCCGCATCCTGGAGGGCACCCCCTTTCGCGTGCACCTGGTGGACGAGCGCGCCGAGTGGGTCCAGTCCCCGCAGGTGCCCGCTGGCGTGGTGCGCCACGAGGAGGCCTGGGACGACTTCGCGTCGCGCGCGGTCTGGGACGAGCAGCGCACCTACGTGGCGGTGATGACGCACCGGCACGACGTGGATCAGGACATCATCGCCTTCGCCATCCAGAAGCCGGCCCGCTATATCGGGCTCATTGGCAGTGACACGAAGTGGGCCCGCTTCCGGCAGAGGCTGGAGGCGAAGGGGATGCCCGCCCGGCAGGTGGGCCGCGTCCAGTGCCCCATGGGGCTGCCCACCGGGGGAAAGTCACCGCAAGAAGTGGCCGTGAGCATCGCCGCCGGGCTGCTCCAGCTCCACCATGGACTGGCTTCGGGCCTGGCCCAGGAAGCAGGCGCTCAGCCAGCGCCCGCGCCCCTGCTATCCTCGGGGGAATGAGCACCCCCTTCGAATTCCGGCTCAACGGCCAGACGGTCCAGGTCGACGACGCGTCGCCCAACACCACCCTGCTGGATTACCTGCGTGCGCGCGGACTGACGGGCACGAAGCAGGGCTGCGCCGAGGGCGACTGCGGCGCGTGCACCGTGGCCATGGTGGACCGGGGCGTGAGCGGCCAGAAGACGCTGCGCGCGTTCAACAGCTGCATCGCGCTGTTGCCCATGGCGGCCGGGCGCGAGCTCGTCACCGTGGAGGGCGTGGGCAGCCGCGCCGCGCCCCACCCCGTGCAGCAGGCCATGGTGAAGCACTACGGCTCGCAGTGCGGCTTCTGCACGCCGGGCTTCGTCGTCTCCATGGTGGAGGCGTACTGTCGCAAGGACGCGGGCTCTCCGGAGGCCATCGCGGATCAGCTCTGCGGCAACATCTGCCGCTGTACCGGCTACCGCCCCATCCGCGACGCGATGGTGGACGCGCTCGCCACCCGCGACGCGAAGGGCGCGGGCCCCGGGCTTCCCGGCGTCTCGCTGGAGGGGCCGCCCTCCCCCACCCCGCCCCTGCGCTACGAGGCGCGCGACGGCCTGTTCCTGCGCCCCACCACGTGGGAGGACCTGCTCGCGCTGCGAGCCCTGCACCCGGAGGCGATGCTCGTGGCCGGCGCCACCGAGCTGGGCGTGGACATCACCAAGAAGTCCCGCCGCTACCCGTTCCTCATCTCGACGGAAGGCGTGGAGGCCCTGCGCGCCATCCGCCGCGAGGAGGACGGCTGGTACGTGGGCGGCGCCGCGTCGCTGGTGGACGTGGAGGACGCGCTGGGCCACGAGGTGCCGGAGCTGGCGAAGATGCTCAACGTCTTCGCCTCGCGGCAGATCCGCCACCGCGCCACGCTCGCGGGCAACCTGGTGACGGCCTCGCCCATCGGGGACACGGCGCCGGTGCTGCTCGCGCTGGACGCCCGGCTGGTGCTCGCGTCCGTGCGCGGCGAGCGGACGGTGGCGCTGTCGGACTTCTTCCTCGCCTACCGCAAGACGGCGCTCCAGCCGGACGAGGTGGTCCGCTTCGTCGTCATCCCCCACGCCCCGGCGAAGGACAGCGGGCTGACCCGGCACTCGGACAGCTTCAAGGTGTCCAAGCGCCGCGAGCTGGACATCAGCATCGTCGCGGCGGGCTTCTGCATCGAAACGGACGCGCTGGGCCTCGTGCGCACCGCGCGCCTGGGCTACGGCGGCGTCGCGGCCACCCCGGCGCGGGCGAAGCAGACGGAGGCCCAGCTCGTGGGCCACCCGTGGAACGCGGAGGCCGTGGCCCGCGTGCGCGCCACGCTGGAGCGCGAGTTCACGCCCCTCACGGACCTGCGAGGCAGCGCGGAGTACCGGCGCGGGCTGGTGGTGTCCCTGCTGGAGAAGTTCGCGTCCGGCGAGCGCAGCGCCGCGCTGGACGGACGCCCCCGCTTCGCCCCGGGCGCGCCTGTCGCCACGGCGGACGCGGGCCGAGAGCTGCGCCATGAGAGCGCGCTGGGCCACGTGACGGGCAGCGCGCAGTACGTGGATGACCTCGCGCAACGCCAGCCCATGCTGACGGTGTGGCCGGTGCTGTCGCCGCACGCGCACGCGCGCATCCTCCGCCGCGACGCCAGCGCCGCGCTGAAGGTGCCCGGCGTGGTGAAGGTGCTGCTCGCGGAGGACATCCCGGGCATGAACGACACGGGCCCCATCCGCCATGACGAGCCGCTGCTCGCGAAGGACGAGGTGCTCTTCCACGCGCAGGTGGTGGCGCTCGTCGTCGGCGAGACGCCCGAGGCCTGCCGCGAGGGCGCGCGCCAGGTGGTGGTGGACTACGAGCCCCTGCCCGCCGTGCTCACGCTGACCGAGGCCCTGAAGCAAGGCAGCTTCCACACCGACCCGCACATCATCCGCCGGGGCGACGTGGACAGCGCGCTCGCCTCCAGCCCGAACCGGCTGGCCGGAGAGCTGACGATGGGCGGCCAGGAGCACTTCTACCTGGAGACGCACGCGGCCTTCGCGGAGGTGGGCGACGACGGCGACGTCACGGTGACGTCCTCCACGCAGCACCCATCCGAAGTGCAGGCCATCATCTCGCACGTGCTGCACATGCCACGCAGCCGCGTGGTGGTGAAGGCGCCGCGCATGGGCGGCGGCTTCGGCGGCAAGGAGACGCAAGGCAACGCGCCCGCCGCGCTGGTGGCGCTGGCGGCGGTGCACACGGGCCGGCCGGTGAAGTGGATGCTGGACCGCGACCTGGACATGGTCGTCACGGGCAAGCGCCATCCGTTCCACGCGGCCTGGGAGGTGGGCTTCGACGCCACGGGCCGGCTGCTCGCGCTCAAGGCGGACCTCACGTCCAACGGCGGCTGGTCCCTGGACCTGTCCGAGTCCATCACCGACCGCGCCCTCTTCCACCTGGACAACGGCTACTTCGTGCCGTCGGTGCGCTACACCGGCCGCGTGGCGAAGACGCACCTGGTCTCCAACACGGCGTTCCGAGGCTTTGGCGGTCCGCAGGGCATGCTGGTGATGGAGGACATCCTGGCGCGCATCGCGGCCGCCCTGGGCCTGGCCCCGGAGGCCGTGCGCCAGCGCAACCTCTACGACGGCGTGGGCGACACCAACACCACGCACTACGGCCAGGAGCTGGAGGACAACCGGCTGCCGAAGCTGTGGAACGACCTGATGGAGTCGTCCGACTTCGCGAAGCGCCGCGCGGAACTGGAGGCCTTCAACGCATCCAGCCCCCGCATCAAGCGCGGACTGGCCATCACGCCGATGAAGTTCGGCATCTCCTTCACCGCCACCTTCCTCAACCAGGCGGGCGCGCTGGTGCATGTGTACCGCGACGGCTCCGTGCTGCTGTCGCACGGCGGCACGGAGATGGGCCAGGGGTTGCACACCAAGATCCAGGGCGTGGCCATGCGCGAACTGGGCCTGCCCGCGGACCTGGTGCGCGTGGCGCACACGGCGACGGACAAGGTGCCCAACACGTCCGCGACGGCGGCCTCCAGCGGCTCCGACCTCAACGGCGCGGCGGTGCGCGAGGCCTGCATCCAGGTGCGCGAGCGGCTGGCTCCGGTGGCCGCCCGCATGCTGGTGCAGTTGCACGGGCAGGCGGTGTCTCCGGACGCGCTGGTGTTCGAGGACGGGCGCATCGCGGCGGCGTCGCGGCCGGACCAGGGGCTGCCCTTCGGGACCGTGGTGGAGGAGGCCTACCGCGACCGCGTGGGCCTGTCCGTCACGGGCTACTACCGCACGCCGGGCATCGGCTACGACCGGACCCTGGGCCGGGGCAAGCCGTTCCTCTACTTCGCCTACGGCGCGGCGGTGAGCGAGGTGGAGGTGGACGGCGACACGGGCATGAAACGCGTGCTGCGCTCGGACCTGCTGGAGGACGTGGGGGATTCGCTCAACCCCGGCCTGGACCGGGGTCAGGTGGAGGGCGCCTTCGTGCAGGGCATGGGCTGGCTCACCGGCGAGGAGCTGAAGTGGGACGCGAACGGGCGGCTGCTCACGCACTCCGCCAGCACCTACGCGGTGCCCGCGTTCAGCGACGCGCCCATCGACCTGCGCGTGGCCTTGATGGAGCGGGCCGAGCAGAAGGGCGTCATCCACGGCAGCAAGGCCGTGGGCGAGCCGCCGCTGATGCTGGCCCTGTCCGTGCGGGAGGCGCTGCGCGACGCGGTGGCCGCCTTCGGAGCGCCGGGCGGCGACGTGGACCTGCCCTCGCCCGCCACGCACGAGGCCCTCTTCCTGGCCATCCAGCGGCGCAAGGCGAGGGGCGCGGGGCTCCCGGTTCCGGACGAAACGCGCGAGGTGGCCTGAGCAGGGCGGCGGGTGCGGCAACATGCCACGGCAAGCTTTCCCAGCCAGTGCGTTAGACGGGGGCACCTTCCAAGGATGATTGCCATGCGCTCCCTGCTCCGCTCCCGCCTCCTCCTTCCGCTGGCCCTCGTGGGCGCGCTCGGCTGTGGGGACGACGAACCCCAGACGCCCGAGCTGCTGACGGTGAACCTGCCTGTCGTCGCCCGCGTGGGCACGCAGTCCTTCGAGTGCGGCAAGACGTACACGAACGTCGGGACGACGGGGACGACCTACGAGCCCATGGACTTCCGCGTGTATGTCCACAACGTGCGGCTGGTGACGCGGGACGGGAAGGACGTGCCCGTGACGCTGACCGAGGACGGCACGTGGCAGCACTCGGGCGTGGTGCTGCTGGACTTCGCGAACAAGGACGGTCTGTGCACGCAAGGCACGGCGGCGATGAACGCATCCATCAAGGGCACGGCACCCCAGGGTGACTACACGGGCCTGCGCTTCACGGTGGGCGTGCCGGAGGACGTGAACCACGGCGACCCCACGACGCTCGGTGCGCCGATGGATGATACGGGCCTGCACTGGAGCTGGCAGAGCGGCTTCATCTTCACGCGCATCGAAGGCCGCACGCAGGGCCTTCCCCAGCACGTCCTGCACCTGGGCAGCACGGCCTGCGCGCCGCCGCCCGAGGGCCAGACGCAGGGCACCGCCGGGTGCGCGAACAACAACCGTCCGGAGTTCCACCTGGACGGCTTCGACGTGACGAAGAACAAGGTGGTGATGGACCTGGGCACGCTCTTCGCGGGCGCCAACCTGGACGTGAACGCGCCTGGCACGGCCGCGGGCTGCATGTCGTCCCCCAACGACACGGACTGCGGTGCCCTCTTCCAGCCCCTGGGGCTGGCCTTCGGCGGCCAGGCGGCGAACCCGGCCGCGCAGACCTTCATCCGGGCCGAGTAGGAGAGGACGTCCGACGTGGCACGACGACAAGGACAGGCGTGGAAGGCCCTGGCGACGGTGGCGTTGCTGGCCGCGGGCTGCGCGGATCCCTCGGGTCCGACCGAGGAGCCCGTGCCCTACGACTGGAAGCTGCCAGCGGGCTTCCCCAAGCCGCGCGTGCCGGAGGACAACCCCATGTCGGAGGCGAAGGTCCAGCTGGGCCGGCGCCTCTTCTACGACAAGCGCCTGTCGTTGAACGGCACGCAGTCCTGTGGCTCCTGCCACGAGCAGGCCCGGGCCTTCACGGACGGGCGAGTGCACGCGGTGGGCAGCACGGGACAGGCGCACCGTCGCAACGGACAGGGGCTGGCGAACGTGGCGTACGCGACCAGCCTCACCTGGGCCAACTCCGCGCTCACCACGCTGGAGGCCCAGGCGCTGGTGCCGCTGTTCGGGCGGGAGCCGGTGGAGCTGGGCTTCGCGGATCAACAGGACGTGTTGCTGGAGCGGCTTCGCGAGGATCCGGACCTGACGGCCCGTTTCGCGGAGGCGTTCCCGAACGAGGCCACGCCGGTGTCGCTGGCCACGCTGACGCGGGCGTTGTCCGCGTTCGAGCGTTCGCTCATCTCCGGCACGTCGCCGTATGACCGCTATCTGTACGGCAAGGAGGTGGACGCGCTGAGTCCCGCGGCGAAGCGGGGCTTGCAGCTGTTCCTGTCCGAGCGCCTGGAGTGCGACCACTGCCACTCCGGCTTCAACTTCCAGGACGCGACCGTGCACGAGGCGACGAAGGAGCCGGTGCTGCCGTACCACAACACGGGGCTCTACAACGAAGACGGCCAGGGCGCGTATCCCGCCGGGGACACAGGCCTCTTCGAAATCACGTTCCGTCCGGATGACATGGGGCGCTTCAAAGCGCCGTCGCTGCGCAACGTGGCCGTCACCGGGCCGTACATGCACGACGGCAGCGTGGAGACGCTCTCCGACGTGTTGGACCACTACGCGGCGGGAGGCCGAGCACGGGCGGCGAACGGCGGACAACCGAGCCCCCTGCAGAGCGCCTTCGTGCGCGGCTTCGAGCTGACGCCCGAGGAGAAGGCGGACGTCATCGCGTTCCTGGAGTCGCTCACGGACACGGCGTTCCTGACCGACCCGCGCTTCGCGGATCCCGCCACCGTGCCGTGAGCCGGTATCGTCACGGGCTGTGATTCAGCCATGGCGATTCCTCGTGGGCTCCACCGTGCGGCGGTGGGCGTTGCTGACCTGCATGGCCCTGCTCATCGCGGGCTGTGCTTCGTCACCGTCCCACGGGAGCACCTGGGGCTACGGCACTCCGGCGGCGCGCTCAGCATGGCGCCCCTGGGCTGGAGGGGTCCGGAAGGCTTCCGCTGAGTCTCGTGACGACAAGGGATGGGCTTGTGGCAGTCGGTCGCTACCGCCTGGCTGGCCCGACCTGGAGCGAAGCGAACAGCGCCTCGCGCCCTTCCTGGCCTGTGCCTCGCCCGCGGCCTTCGTGGCCATGCAGCGAGGCGTGGACATGGCCCGGGTGGTGGAGTCCCTTGATGATTGGGATGCCGTCCGGCTGGGAGCGTTGGGGCCGTTGGACGCGAAGTCCTCCGGCGTCCTTCAGCGCAAGCGCGCGGCCGTCCTCGTCTCCGTGGTCGAGAAGTACGGCCCACCCCGCGCGGAGGTGTTCGCCCTCTTCATCCTGCACACCAGCTTCGATGACGAGCTGCGCGACCTGCTCCAGCACCTGGCCCGCGACAAGCAGCTCGGGGAGACCCTGGGCGGCATGCCCACCGTGCGCGAGGAGTTGTTGCGCCGGGGCTTGAAGGTCACGGCGTATCCGGAGCGGGAAGAGAGGGCCGGTGACGTCCTGCGGGGTTTGGGCCGCGCGGGGCGGGACGCGCTGTCCAGCACCGACGTGAGCGCGGGGGCCCGCTACGTGGAGTTCTCCGCGAAGCGTGCGCAATTGCCGCCGCCGTATCAGGAAGCGCTCGACGCGGTGGAGCGGGCCCTGCTGGCGGGGCACTTCTCACCGGGCAACGTGGTGCGAGGCGGCTTCGACCACCTGACGTTCGGCGTCCCGATGGGCTTCTTCCACCTGCTCGCGGGAACGGCCCAGGGGACAACGTCGCTGGCGAAGGGCCGGTACGAACAGGCCACGCGGGAGCTGGCACCCGCCGCGCTCATGGTCGCGCTGTACGCGGGAGGCAAGGGCGCACGGGCGCTGCGAGGAGAACGGCCCGCCTTCGACCTGGAGGCGCTCAAGGCCGCGGTGGAGCGGCTGGAGGACCAGCTCGGAGTGAACGCCACCCGGGAGTTGCTGCGTCAGCTCCGCGCGAGCCGGGAAGGTGCCCTCCTCGCCGCCGAGTGGGGAGAAGCCGGAGCGCTCGCGCTGTACGAGGCCCGAGGCAACCCGGCGAAGGCCCAGGCCCTGTTGGCGGAGGCAAGCCGCGAACGCCCGGGCACTACACAGAAGAGCACCGGCAGAAGTGGAGACGCCGCCGCGCTGTCGAAGGACTTCGCGGGAGTACCACCGGAGGTCCTGGAAGCACGGCTCGCCCAGGTGGAGTGGGAGGCCACGGGAGCACGGCTGTCCCGCGATGTGTCGTTCCTGAAGGAGCATCCACCCGAGCGGGGGGCACCGCCTGGAGCCGAAGGGCATCCACTCTGGGCCGAGTACGTGAGCTATCGCGAGGCCAGGCTCGCGGAGCTGGAACAGGGCACGCCCGCGAAGGGTCCCCTGCGTTGGGAGGGATACCTGGATCTGCGCGGGCAGTTCGTCCGCGGGCTGATGTTCGAGCGAGACATGGTCGCCCGCCTCAGGGCGGACGCGGCATTGCCCCGAGCGCAGCGTCGGTGGCTCCGGGACTTCGAGGAACCCCGCATCGAAACGCACGTGGGCATGACGAAAGCGGACCTGCGCTTCGCGGACGTGCTGGCCGTTGAAACGAAGCCACCGTCAGGCCAACCGCCACGCATGGAGACCTTCAGCTTCAAGAGTCGCGACCTGCATCTCCTCAGTGAGGCAGCACTGACGGCCCAAATGAGGGCGGACGCGCGAGCGGCTCTTCGGTATTACGGTGAGGCCGTGAACGTCCGTAGACCTGGACTGGAAGGGCCGGCACGAATCCGCAGGGTACGCCTCATCTACGAAGGAGGCGATCTCAAGCCTGGGCGTATGGTCGACATGAAGAGACCCCTGAGGTTCCTCCGGGACGAGTTCCCGGATGTGGAGGTCCGAATCCAATGACTTTGGAAAGCCCCCCTAGGCTCATCGCGGCGGACTACCTGCGCCTTTCGTTTGATGGCGCCTGCAACACCCCCGGCGTCCTCGAACGGGAACTCGCGCCGTTTCTTGAAGCACTTGAATCAGGCGCTGGCGAGTGGATACCAGACATCGTCGAAGGGGTGCGGCGCCGCAAATACACACGAGAGGCCGTCGCCAAGGGACTGGCCGAATCGCGCCAGGAAAGAACGACATCCGTGGGGCTCTACCGCACAACGGGGCCCGACCTGGACACGTCACTCCACCTTCGATTTCCGCCACTACGACCCAGCCTGGATCTTTCTCTCACGGTGAATCCGCTCGACCTCTTCGCGCGGGAATCAAGCTGCAAAGAGCTCGTGGAGATGGTCCGAACCTGGGCCATCCACTACCCCGTCACACACGCGACGGCTCACAGCGTGGCGGACAGGGAACTGGCGGACTTCCCCAATTTCGGCCGGGACGACGAGACGACCTACCAGGACGGCTTCGATAAGATCTACGAAGTCTGCTGGCTCAACGTCTTCGGCGCGAAGCTCGTGGACACTGTCGGCCGCGAGCGCATGCGATCCACGCCCGCCCACCGCGTCGAAGAACTTCCCGACGGCTCCATCCTCCTCGTCACCTGGCCTACCGCCGCGGACTTCGCCACTGAGGCCGCCCGCGTCGCGCAGGCCCACGCGTGGGTCCACCTTCGGCCGGACCTCGACTTCGACACGGTGATGGCCATCCTCCGCGAACGAAGCGCGATCCTCGCCCCAGTCGAGCCCCGCTTCGCTCCGGACGTCGCCGCGCTGCTCTCACGCCTCCCCGAATACGTATCCCTGGCCCAGCACCAGCGGCGCATCGCGGAGCTCAATGCCTACGTCCCGCCAGAGCCAGACGAATGGCTCCCCCTGGACGCGGCCCTGCCGTCAGACGTGGCCGACCCGAAGGCCGCCCTCGATCAGTACGCATACTTCGCGGAGCGCCTCGTGGCGCTGCTCCACACGCCGGTGCCCTCCGTCTTCAAGGGGTCCCCCGAATCCCTGACGGACATCGACTTCCACTTCTGGAAGGAGACCTTCCCGGACACCTTCGAGCGGCACAACATCGATGCCACCGCGGTCCCCGCCATCGGCGCCTACCTGGGAGAGGTGCTGGTCCGGCACCTGGGCGGTCAATGGCTCCCACGCAAGAACTGGATGGAAGCCCAGGTCCGTGTCGGCGACCGCGTCTGGTTGCCCTTCGCCCGCGCGCACCGCTACATGCGGTCCACCCAGGCGCTGCTGGACCACTCCCTCACCCAGCTCTATCGCGTCGCCGAACGCCACGCCCGCTACTGAGCCGGCGGCTTGAGGTCGTCCGGCAATTGCTCCAGCGCTCCCGGCCGCTCCACTCCGAAGCCCGTGCCGGCGGCCTCCAAGCCACGGGCAGGTCGTGCACGTGCTCCTCCTCCAGAGTCCAAGGGCGGTGAGCCCGTAGCGCGTGGAATCCCCTTGAGGGATCGTCACGGGCTGTGATTCAGCCATGGCGATTCCTCGTGGGCTCCACCGTGCGGCGGTGGGCGTTGCTGACCTGCATGGCCCTGCTCATCGCGGGCTGTGCTTCGTCACCGTCCCACGGGAGCACCTGGGGCTACGGCACTCCGGCGGCGCGCTCAGCATGGCGCCCCTGGGCTGGAGGGGTCCGGAAGGCTTCCGCTGAGTCTCGTGACGACAAGGGATGGGCTTGTGGCAGTCGGTCGCTACCGCCTGGCTGGCCCGACCTGGAGCGAAGCGAACAGCGCCTCGCGCCCTTCCTGGCCTGTGCCTCGCCCGCGGCCTTCGTGGCCATGCAGCGAGGCGTGGACATGGCCCGGGTGGTGGAGTCCCTTGATGATTGGGATGCCGTCCGGCTGGGAGCGTTGGGGCCGTTGGACGCGAAGTCCTCCGGCGTCCTTCAGCGCAAGCGCGCGGCCGTCCTCGTCTCCGTGGTCGAGAAGTACGGCCCACCCCGCGCGGAGGTGTTCGCCCTCTTCATCCTGCACACCAGCTTCGATGACGAGCTGCGCGACCTGCTCCAGCACCTGGCCCGCGACAAGCAGCTCGGGGAGACCCTGGGCGGCATGCCCACCGTGCGCGAGGAGTTGTTGCGCCGGGGCTTGAAGGTCACGGCGTATCCGGAGCGGGAAGAGAGGGCCGGTGACGTCCTGCGGGGTTTGGGCCGCGCGGGACGGGACGCGCTGTCCAGCACCGACGTGAGCGCGGGGGCCCGCTACGTGGAGTTCTCCGCGAAGCGTGCGCAATTGCCGCCGCCGTATCAGGAAGCGCTCGACGCGGTGGAGCGGGCCCTGCTGGCGGGGCACTTCTCACCGGGCAACGTGGTGCGAGGCGGCTTCGACCACCTGACGTTCGGCGTCCCGATGGGCTTCTTCCACCTGCTCGCGGGAACGGCCCAGGGGACAACGTCGCTGGCGAAGGGCCGGTACGAACAGGCCACGCGGGAGCTGGCACCCGCCGCGCTCATGGTCGCGCTGTACGCGGGAGGCAAGGGCGCACGGGCGCTGCGAGGAGAACGGCCTCCCTTCGACCTGGAGGCGCTCAAGGCCGCGGTGGAGCGGCTGGAGGACCAGCTCGGAGTGAACGCCACCCGGGAGTTGCTGCGTCAGCTCCGCGCGAGCCGGGAAGGTGCCCTCCTCGCCGCCGAGTGGGGAGAAGCCGGAGCGCTCGCGCTGTACGAGGCCCGAGGCAACCCGGCGAAGGCCCAGGCCCTGTTGGCGGAGGCAAGCCGCGAACGCCCGGGCACTACACAGAAGAGCACCGGCAGAAGTGGAGACGCCGCCGCGCTGTCGAAGGACTTCGCGGGAGTACCACCGGAGGTCCTGGAAGCACGGCTCGCCCAGGTGGAGTGGGAGGCCACGGGAGCACGGCTGTCCCGCGATGTGTCGTTCCTGAAGGAGCATCCACCCGAGCGGGGGGCACCGCCTGGAGCCGAAGGGCATCCACTCTGGGCCGAGTACGTGAGCTATCGCGAGGCCAGGCTCGCGGAGCTGGAACAGGGCACGCCCGCGAAGGGTCCCCTGCGTTGGGAGGGATACCTGGATCTGCGCGGGCAGTTCGTCCGCGGGCTGATGTTCGAGCGAGACATGGTCGCCCAACTCCGAGCGGATGCGGCACTGCCGCGGGCACCGCGTCGGTGGCTCAAGGACTTCGATCAGCCCCGCATCGAAACGCACGTGGGCATGACGAAATCGGACCTGCGCTTCGCGGACGTGCTGGTCGTTGAAACGAAGCCACCGTCAGGCCAACCGCCACGCATGGAGACCTTCAGCTTCAAGAGCCGCGATCTGCATCTGCTGAGCTTGGGCGAGCTGACAGCTCAAATGAAGGCGGACGCGCGTGGAGCGGTCCAGTATTACGGCGAGACCGTGAACATCCGTCGGCCAGGACTCGAAGGATCGGTGCGAATCCAGAGGGTTCGCCTTGTCTATGAAGGTGGCAGATTGAAACCCGCCAAGGGAAGCACGCTCAAAGGCGCGTTGGAGTCCGTCCTTAGCAACGTCGCTGGCGTGGAGGTCGTAATTCAGTGACAGACGACAACCTGCTGCTCTCGTTCAATGGAGCCTGCAACACACTCGCGGATCACATAGGTGAATTGGCGCCGCTGCTCACCGCGCTTGAGTCAGGTGCAGGTCCATGGATGCCGGACATCACCCAGGGGAAACGGCGGCAGCGTTACACACGCACGGCGGTTGTGAAGGCCCTGACAGAATCACGAGAAGAGCGAACTACCTCCGTCGGACTCCACCGCACGACGGGGCCCAAGCTGGACATGGAGATTCTGCTTCGCTTTCCACCTCTTCCTCCGAGCCTTCGCATATGGATCGACATCAACCCGATTGACCTATTCGCGGAGGAAGCCCGCTGCCAGGCGTTCGTGGAGATGGTCCGTGCATGGGCCATCCACTATCCCGTCACCCACGCCTCGGCCCACAGCCTGGCCGACAAGGAACTGGCGGACTTCCCCAATTTCGGCCGAGACGACGAGACGACCTTCCGGGACGGCTTCGACAAGGTCTACGAACTCTGCTGGCTCAACGTCTTCGGCGCGAAGCTCGTGGACACCGTTGGCCGCGAGCGCATGCGCTCCACGCCCGCCCACCGCGTCGAAGAACTCCCGGACGGCTCCGTCCTCCTCGTCACCTGGCCCACCGCCGCTGACTTCGCCAGCGAGGCCGCTCGCGTCGCCCAGGCCCGCGCGTGGGTCCATCTCCGGCCAGACCTGGACTTCGACACCGTGATGGCCACCCTCCGCGAACGAAGCGCCACCCTCGCCCCCGTCGAACCCCGCTTCGCTCCGGACGTCGCCGCGCTGCTCTCACGCCTCCCTGAATACGCCTCCCTGGCCCAGCGCCAGCGGCGCATCGCGGAGCTCAACGCCTACGTCCCTCCAGAGCCAGACGAGTGGCTCCCCCTGGACGCCGCCCTGCCTTCAGACGTGGCCGACCCGAAAGCCGCCCTCGAGCAGTACGCATCCTTCGCGGAACGCCTCGTGGCGCTGCTCCACACGCCGGTGCCCTCCGTGTTCAAGGCGTCCCCCGAATCCCTGACGGACATCGACTTCCACTTCTGGAAGGAGACCTTCCCGGACACCTTCGAGCGGCACAACATCGATGCCATCGCCGTCCCCGCCGTGGGTGCCTACCTGGGCGAAGTGCTGGTCAAACACCTGGGCGGCCAATGGCTCCCACGCAAGCAATGGATGGAAGCCCAGGTCCTAGTCGGTGACCGCGTGTGGCTGCCCTTCGCCCGCGCGCACCGCTACATGCGGTCCACGCAGGCGCTGTTGGACCACTCCCTCACCCAGCTCTACCGCGTCGCCGAACGCCACGCCCGCTACTGAGCAGGCGGCTTGAGATCATCCGGCAACCGCTCCAGCGGAGGACGCTCCAGCGCCCCCGGCCGCTCGACGCCAGAGGCCGTACCCGCGTCCTCCACGATGGTGCCCGCATCGCTCTGCCCCGTGGGCGGCGGCGAGGGCTTGTCCGAACAGCCGGCGAGAACACCGACACACAACACGAAGATCCAGTGGCGCATGGTCGCTCCTAGTACTTCACCCAAATGACCGTGCCCGGATGGATCTGCGTGAGCGCGGTGACGCCGGACTCCTTCTCGATGAGCGCCTGCGTGACGGGGTTGAAGCTGTACGCCTGCGTGCCAGACCAGACAATGAGCGCGTCCTTGAACACGGTCAGGTCATGCACGTGCTCCCCTACCGTGTACTGGTTCCAGCCCGGCAGCCGCGAGGGCAACAGGTAGAGCGACGGCGCCGGGTTCTCCGAAGGCACCGTGCCCGCGTCCCCGTCGTGGCTGTGCTCACCGCCCGCGGTGCTCGTCCACTCCACCACTGTCAGCGCCCCGCCTGGCGTGCTGCACGTCTGCGTCGTGGGGAAGAACAGCGTGGTGAACGGCTTCGAGGGCAGCTTCATGCGCAGCCCCAGGTGGAAGAAGTGCGTGTCCGCCGCCTTCACGTTGCCCGTGGGCTTCGTCCACGTCACCGCCGTCACGTTGCCGGAGGCGTCCTTCTCCACCTCGGCCGTGCCGAACACGGAGTCCACCGGGCGCACGTTCGTGACGCCCTCCGGAATCTGGACCCGCATCTTGTACG
The DNA here is from genome assembly GCF_003668935.1 of Corallococcus sp. AB032C. Taxonomy (NCBI): domain Bacteria; kingdom Pseudomonadati; phylum Myxococcota; class Myxococcia; order Myxococcales; family Myxococcaceae; genus Corallococcus; species Corallococcus sp. AB032C. The sequence continues at coordinate 26,496 of NZ_RAWP01000011.1, forward strand.
TGTCCGCGCCTTCACAGCCGTGGCTCACCGTGATGTCAGCCTCGAAGGTCGCCCCGGCATGGGGAGGCGTGGCACCCGCCACCGCCGCGTGCGCGAAGGCGGATGAGGACAGCAGCGAACCCGCGACAACACACAGCGGCCCCAGGCATGACTTCATCGGCGGACTCCAGGAAGAAAGGAACATCCTGGATATCAGCCTCCCGTGGCGCGGACGCTGCGGTCATTTGTCGCAGCGTCCGCACCGGGCATCCTCACGGCAGCGCGATGCGCCCCGGAGCGTTCTGGGTGCCCTGCTCGGTGTGACAGCTGTTGCAGTCCCCATTGCTCTGCGGCGTGGCCATCATCCGCGACGTGCCATCCGGCCCCACCAGCCGCGCCCGGTACGGCATCGGGAAGGACGGCTGGAGCGTCGTGGACATGAAGTTGCCCGCGGAGTTCGGCACCAGCGTGAGCCGCACCTGATCCTCCAGGTCCAGGATCTCCACCTTCACGTTCGACGGCTCCTGCAGCCGGGCATCACATCCGTCCGCCTCGTGGAGCGACGGAAACACCGTGCCCATGAAGAAGTACGCCATGGAGGGCGCCTGCCTCAGGTGACAGTTCCGGCAGGCGTAGCCAGGCGCCATGGTGGCCCCAGTGCCACCCGTCGCCTCGGTCCAGATGCGTCCGCTCGCGCACGTCGTCGGCGCGGGCCCCGGCTCCACGCCCGCGTCGACGTCCACGTCCAGCACCACCGCCATTCCCGGCTCCGGGGAACACCCCAACGCGCCACACAAGAGCAGCGCCTTCCACGTCCACCCCGTCACGTCCCGACTCCATCCCGGCATGGCTCTCACACTCCCGGGCGGCGTCTACCACGCGCGCAGTGCTCCCCCCGTGCGGCAAAACCGCGCAGGGCCATGTCGGACCCACCCCGTATCCTCCTCAAACACTCATCAGACGAATTCAAGGAATCCTATTTTCACTGGCAATTCCCAGACACAGACAGCAGCCGGGCGATCCCACCGAGGCAAGACGCTCGCGGGGAGACGGACCCATACACTCCGCGTGTTCCCGTCGCATGATCCGATGTGTCACGTTTACACGGACACCGCGCGCACTATCCCGCGAACAGGGGAGGTCCCCGGGTTTCCGACCTTGGGGGTCATTTGAATGTTCCTCCATTCGCGCGATGAAGTGACGGGCGGCCCAGACGCTCTCCGAATTCCGTCACCATGAAATTCGCACCCTGCTCCGCTCCTGATTCACGAGCTCTCCGCCGTGCCCACCGGCCGGCAAGGCTCCAATGTGGGTGGGGGGGATTGCTCGCGCCCGCGCCAGGCGATACATGCGCGAGACAACGCCCCTTCACGGCGGGTGCTGATTGCGACTGACCTCTTGAATCCCTGTCTTGCCGGGAGACAGCAGCCCCCCGGCCCCTGAATCCGCGTCTCCGTGCTCTCCGTGCACGGAAACACCCCCGCCTCGCAGGAGTCGCGTCAATGCCCACTGGAACCACGCCCGGTTCTTCCCCGGTCCCCGAGTTTGCGTTTTCCACCCTGGTTGAATTGCTTCGCGTTCGCGCAAGCACCCAGGGCGACCGTCGCGGATTTACGTTCCTGCTGGACGGGGAAACGGACGAAGCGCACCTGACGTACGCGGAGCTGGATCAGAAGGCTCGCGCGATCGCGGCGGCGCTCCAGGCTCGCGGAGCCCAGGGACAGCGGGCGCTGCTGCTGTACCCGCCCGGGCTGGACTACATCGCCGGGTTTTTCGGCTGTCTGTACGCGGGCGTGATCGCGGTCCCCATCTATCCGCCGGACCCCATGCGCCTGGCGCGCACGCTGCCGCGCCTATTGGCCATCAGCCAGGACGCGCAGGCCACCATCGCCCTCACCACCGACTTCATCTACGGCATGGGGGAGATGCTCTTCGAGCAGGCGCCGGAGCTGCGGGAGCTGCACTGGATTGCCACGGACACGCTGGACGCGGAGGTCGCCGAAGGGTGGAAGGACCCCGGCGTGGCCACGGACACGCGGGTGTTCCTCCAGTACACGTCCGGCTCCACGTCGTCGCCCAAGGGCGTGGTGCTGACGCACGGCAACCTGCTGCACAACTCGAAGCTGATCCACTCGTGCTTCGGTCACTCGACGCAAAGCCAGGGTGTCATCTGGCTTCCGCCGTACCACGACATGGGCCTCATCGGCGGCATCCTGCAGCCGCTGTACGGCGGCTTCCCGGTGACGCTGTTCTCGCCGGTGGACTTCCTCAAGCGCCCCATGCGCTGGCTGGAGGCCATCTCCCGCTACAAGGCCACCACGAGCGGCGGGCCGAACTTCGCGTTCGACCTGTGCGTGCGCAAGAGCACGCCGGAGGAGCGCGCGAAGCTGGACCTGAGCCACTGGGACCTGGCCTTCAACGGCGCGGAGCCCATCATGCCGGACACGCTCCGGCGCTTCGCGGAGGCGTTCGGTCCGCAGGGGTTCCGCTCGGAGGCCATCTATCCCTGCTACGGCCTGGCGGAGGGCACGCTCATCGCCTCTGGCGGTGACAAGCGCGAGCTACCCGTGCAGCGCACCGTGGACGGGGGCGCGCTGAAGGACAACCGCGTGGTGGCGAAGGAGGCGGCGACCCCCGGCGCCCAGACGCTGGTGGGCTCCGGCCGCAACCTCACGGATCAGCGCCTGGTCATCGCGCATCCGGAGACGGGCGCGCCGCTGGCCGCGGGCCAGGTGGGCGAGATTCGCGTCGCCGGTCCCAGCATCGCGCAGGGCTACTGGGGCCGCGACGAGCAGACGCGGACCACCTTCCAGCAGCCGCTGGCCGGCACGGGTGATCCGACGCCGTTCCTGCGCACGGGCGACCTGGGCTTCCTCGCGGACGGCGAGCTGTTCGTCACCGGCCGGCTGAAGGACCTGATCATCATCCGCGGGCGCAACCACTACCCGCAGGACATCGAGCGCACGGTGGAGTCCGCCCACCCCGCCATCCGCCCCGGCTGCACGGCGGCGTTCTCCATCGAGCAGGACGACGAGGAGCGCCTGATCGTCGTGACGGAGGTGGACCGCCGCGCGGTGGAGCGCGACGGCGTGGACCTGGACGCGCTGGCGCAGGGCATCCGGCAGGCCGTCGCGGCCGGGCATGACCTGCAGGCCCAGGGCGTGGTGCTGCTGGGGCCGGGCGCCATCCCGAAGACGTCCAGCGGCAAGATCCAACGCTTCGCCACCCGCGCGGAGTACGTCGCGGACACGCTGGAGGCGCTGCACAAGAGCGTCATCGCCGCCGCGCCCGCGCAGGTGCCCGAGGCCGTGAAGACCGCCACTCCGGAAGCCGCCGCCGCGCCCGCGCCGGTGGGACCGGACACCAGCATGCTGCAGAAGATGCTGGCGGTGGTGACGGACAACACCGCGCGCCGGGCCATGGTGGCGGTGTTCCTCCAGGAGCAGGCCGCGCAGGTGCTGCGGCTGCCCACCGCGCAGGTGGACGTGCAGAAGCCGCTGCATGCCTACGGCGTGGACTCGCTGATGGCGGTGGACTTCAAGAGCGCGGTGGACGCGGGGCTGGGCATCGACCTGCCGCTGTCGGACGTGCTCCAGGGCGTGTCGCTGTCGAAGCTGGCGGAGGTCGTGGTGACGCTGATGTCGGCGCCCCCGTCCCAGCAGTCCTCCAGCGCGGTGGCCGCTTCGTCCGCCACGGGTGACGCGCCCCTGTCCGGTGGGCAGCAGGCATTGTGGTTCATGCACCAGCTCGCGCCGGAGAGCGCCGCCTACCACGTGCCCGTCGCGGTGCGAGTGCGCGCGGGGCTGGACGCGAACGCGCTGAAGGGCGCCTTCGAGGCGCTGGTGGCCCGCCACCCTGCCCTGCGCACCACGTTCGTCATGGCGGCCACCGGCCCCGTGCAGCGCGTGCACGCGGAGCTGCCGCTGGACTTCACCACCACGGACGCGAAGGGCTGGAGCGACGAGCAGGTCGCGGAGCACCTGTCCGCCGAGGCCCGCCGCCCGTTCGACCTGGAGAAGGGGCCACTCCTGCGCGTGCGGCTGGTGTCGCGGTCCGCGGAGGACCACGCGCTGCTCATCGCCATGCACCACATCGTCACCGACTTCTGGTCGCTGGCGGTGATGGCGGAGGAGCTGGACGCGCTCTACCCGGCGCTCAAGCTGGGCAAGCGGCCCACGCTGGCGCAGCCCGCGCGCACCTACGCGGACTACGCGCGCTGGCAGGCGGAGATGCTCACCGGTGCTCGCGGCCAGGCGCTGGAGAAGTACTGGCGCGAGCAGCTGTCCGGCACGCTGCCGGTGCTGGACCTGCCGACGGATCACCCGCGGCCCCCGGCGCAGACCTTCAACGGCCGCGTCCACACCACCCGGCTGGACGCGAACATCGCGAGCGCGGTGAAGACGCTGGCGCGCGACAACGGCGCCACGCCGAACATGGTGCTCCAGACGGCGTTCCAGGTGCTGCTGCACCGCTACACCGGCCAGCAGGACTTCACGCTGGGCGTGGTGAGCGCGGGCCGCGGACGCGCGGAGCTGGCGGGCATCACCGGCTACTTCGTCAACCCGCTGGTGGTGCGCACGCGGCCGTCCCCCTCGCTGTCCTTCACGGACTACCTGGCCCAGACGCGCCAGACGATGCTGGGCGCGCTGGAGCACCAGGACTACCCCTTCAGCGCGCTGGTGGACCGGCTGCAGCCGGTGCGGGACCAGAGCCGCTCGCCGTTGTTCCAGGTGATGTTCGTCTACCAGCGCGCCTCCAAGCTGGACGAGCGCGGCCTCACGCCCTTCGCCCTGGACATCCCGGGCGCGAAGTCCACCGTTGCGGGCCTGCCGATTGAATCGCTGCTGCTGTCGCACGGCGGCGCGCAGTTCGACCTCACGCTCACCATGGGCGAGGCGGACGGCGAGCTGGTGGCCTCCTTCGAGTACAACACCGACCTCTTCGAGGCCGGCACCATCGAGCGCATGGCCGGGCACCTGGCCACGCTGCTGTCCGGCATCGCCGCCCAGCCGGGCCGCGCGCTCGCGGGGCTGCCGCTGCTCACGCAGGCCGAACAGCAGCAGCTCCTGGAGACCTGGAAGGGTCCGCGCGTGCCGCTCACGCAGGCGGACATGCTGCCCGCGCTCTTCGCGGCGCAGGTGGCTCGCACGCCTGACAACGTCGCGGTCCTCTTCAAGGACGCGCAGCTCACCTACCGTGAGCTGGATGCTCGCGCGGGGCAGCTCGCCGCGTGGCTGCGCGGCGCGGGCGTGAAGCCGGGCGACATCGTGGGCATCTGCCTGGAGCGCTCGGTGGAGACGCTGGTGTCCGTGCTGGCCGTGATGGCCGCGGGCGCGGCGTACGTGCCCATCGACCCGGCCTACCCCTCCGAGCGCGTGGCCTTCATCCTGGGCGACACGCAGGCGCCGGTCCTCATCACCCAGTCCTGGCTCCAGCGCACGCTGCCCTCCGGCATGTCCGCGCGCACGCTGTTCGTGGACCAGCCGCTGGACGGCGCGCTGTCCTCCGCGCCCGCCGCGACGGTGGCGGCCGGGGACCTGGCGTGCCTCGTCTACACCTCTGGCTCCACGGGTCAGCCCAAGGGCGTGATGCTCGAGCACGGGGGCCTCGCGAACCTGGTGCGCTCGTTCGTCGAGTCCTACGCGCCTGGCGCGACGGACCGGATGCTGCCGCTCACGTCGGTGGCCTCCGCCAGCTTCGTGGGCGAAATCCTCCCGCTCCTGTGCACGGGCGGCGCGCTGGTGCTTCCCACCGAGGATGAGATCCTCGACCAGGAGAAGCTGTACCAGCTCATCACCCGACACACCGTCACCATCGTGAGCACGGTGCCCGCGGTCATCGCCGGGCTCAACGCGCGCCTGGAGCAACTGCCGCCGCTCAAGCTGGTGCTCTCCGGCGGCGAGGCGCTGGTGGCCAGCGACGTGGAGAAGCTGCTCGCCACGGTGCCGGTGGTGAACGGCTACGGCCTCACGGAGACCACCGTATGCTCCACCTACCACCGCATGGCGGTGGAGGACCTGCAGGGCCACGCGTGGGTGCCCATTGGCCGGCCCGTCATCAACACGGACGTGTACGTGCTGGACGCGGAACGCAACCTGCTGCCCGTGGGCGTCGCCGGTGAACTGTATGTAGGCGGCCTGGGCGTGGCGCGCGGGTACTGGAAGCGGCCGGAGCTGACCACGGAGCGCTTCGTCGCGAATCCGTTCGGCTCCGACAAGGGCGAGCGCCTGTACCGCACGGGCGACCGCGCGCGCTGGCTGCCGGACGGCGTGCTCACGTTCCTGTCCCGCGCGGATGATCAGGTGAAGATCCGCGGCTTCCGCATCGAGCTGGGTGAGGTGGAGGCCGCCGTGCGCCGCCACCCGGCCGTGAAGGACGCGTTCCTGATGGCGCGCGAGGACTCACCCGGCGACAAGCGCCTGGTGGCCTACGTGGTGCTGGGCGAGCCCGCGCCCACGCACTCGGACCTGAGCACCTTCCTCGCGGAAGGGCTGCCGCCGTACATGCTGCCGTCCGCGTATGTGCCGCTGTCCGCGCTGCCCCTGTCGCCCAACGGCAAGGTGGACGCGAGGGCGCTGCCCGCGCCGGAAGGGGCGCGCCTCGCTTCCGGCGTCGCCTACGCCCAGCCGCAGAGCGCGGTGGAGCGCAGCGTGGCGGCCATCTGGGCGGCGGTGCTCAAGGTGGAGCGCGTCGGCCTCAACGACAACTTCTTCGAGCTGGGTGGCAACTCGCTGCTCATCGCGCAGGCCCACCGGCGGCTGAAGGAAGAACTGGGCGCGGAGCTCGCGCTGGTGGACATGTTCAAGTTCACCACGGTGAGCGCGCTGGCCCAGCACCTGGCGAACAAGGGCGAGGACTCGGGCGCGGCCTCCCAGAAGATCAAGGACGAGGCGGAGCGCCGCCGGGCCGCCCAGGCGCGGCGCCAGCAGGCGCGCGGCCGTGGCAAGTAACCAACGACTTTCAGGCACACCCCAAGATTTCGAAGGACGGCTCCATGAGCACTGAAACTCCCGAAGTGGATGGCATCGCGGTCATCGGCCTGGGCGGCCGCCTGCCCGGTGCGAAGACCATCTCCGAGTTCTGGAAGAACCTCACCGGCGGAGTGGAGAGCATCACGTTCTTCACCGATGAGGAGCTCATCGCGGAGGGCGCCGACCCCGCGATGGTCCGCGCGCCCAACTACGTGAAGGCCCGCGGCACGCTGGGCGACACGGATCAGTTCGACGCGGCCTTCTTCGGGATGAACCCCCGCGAGGCCGCGCTGATGGACCCGCAGCACCGCGTCTTCCTGGAGTGCGCGTGGGAGGCGATGGAGGCCGCCGGCTACAGCCCGGAGCGCCAGCCCGGCCGCGTGGGCGTGTTCGGCGGCATGAGCATGAACACGTACCTGCTCTCCAACCTGTACTCGCACCTGGCGCACGTCGCGTCGGTGGAGAGCCTCCAGGCGTCCATCGGCAACGACAAGGACAGCCTCACCACGGAAGTGGCGTACCGGATGGACCTGAAGGGGCCGGCCGTCACGGTCCAGTCCTCGTCCTCCACGTCGCTCACGTGCATCCACTACGCCTGCCAGAGCCTGCTGTCGTTCGAGTGCGACATGGCCCTGGCCGGTGGCGTGTCCATCCACTTCCCGGAGAAGGCGGGCTACCTGTACCACGAGGGTGGCACCACGGCGCCGGACGGCCACTGCCACACCTTCGACGAGGAGGCCGCGGGCTTCGTCGCCGGCCACGGCGCGGCGGTGGTCGCGCTCAAGCGCCTGTCGGACGCGCTCAAGGACGGCGACACCGTCTACGCGGTGGTGCGCGGCTCGGCGGTGAACAACGACGGCTCGCAGAAGGTCAGCTACATGGCCCCTGCCGTCGCGGGTCAGGCGGAGGTCATCGCGCTGGCGCAGGCCGTCGCGGGCGTGGATCCGGACTCCATCGGCTACGTGGAGGCGCACGGCACGGCGACCAAGGTCGGTGATCCGATTGAGGTCGCGGCGCTCACGCAGGCCTTCCGTCAGGGCACGGACAAGAAGAACTTCTGCGCGCTGGGCTCGGTGAAGAGCAACATCGGCCACCTGGACTCGGCGGCGGGCGCGGTGGGCTTCATCAAGGCGGCCCTCACGCTGCACCACAAGGTGATTCCCCCCAGCCTCAACTTCAAGAAGCCCAACCCGGCGTGCGACTTCCCCAACAGCCCGTTCTACGTGAACACGGAGCTGCGCGACTTCCCTCGCGGTGAGACGCCGCGCCGCGCGGGCGTCACATCACTGGGCATGGGCGGCACCAACGCGCACGCCATCCTGGAGGAGGCGCCGGAGCTACCCGCCACCGACAAGGCCCGCCTGCCCGCGCAGGTGGTGCTGCTGTCCGCGCGCACGGAGAACTCGCTGGAGGTCGCCACGGACCGGCTGGCCGCGCACCTGCGCGAGAACCCCAACGTGGACCTGGCGGACGTGGCGCACACGCTCCAACTGGGCCGCAAGCGCTTCGGCAAGCGGCGCGCGGTGGTGGCGCGCACCACGGCGGAGCTGGCCTCCACGCTGGCGGAGCGCACCCCGGGCCGTGTCTTCTCCGGCAGCGCGGAGAACAGCGGCCGTCCGGTGATGTTCATGTTCTCCGGGCAGGGCTCGCAGTACGTGGAAATGGGCCGCGAGCTGTACGAGACGGAGAAGTCCTTCCGCGCCCAGGTGGACACCTGCGCGGAGAAGCTCAAGCCGCACCTGGGCCTGGACCTGCGCACGGTGCTGTACCCGGCCGCGGAGTCGCGCGAGCTGGCGTCGGAGCGCCTCAAGCAGACGGGCCTCACCCAGCCCGCGCTGTTCGTCATCGAGTACGCGCTGGCGAAGCTCTGGGAGTCGTGGGGCGTGACGCCGCACGCGATGGTGGGCCACAGCATCGGTGAGTACGTGGCGGCGTGCCTCGCGGGCGTGTTCACGCTGGACGACGCGCTGGCGCTGGTGGCCGCGCGCGGCCGGCTGATGCAGTCGCTGCCCGCGGGCTCCATGCTCGCGGTGTCCCTGCCGGAAGAGCACGTCACGCCCATGCTGCCGGAGGGCCTGTCCGTGGCGGCGGTGAACAGCCCGGCCACGTGCGTGGTCGCCGGCCCCACGCCGCTGGTGGACGCGTTCACTGAGACGCTGAAGCTCCAGGGCCTGGCGTCCTCGCGGCTGCACACGTCGCACGCGTTCCACTCCGCGATGATGGACCCCATCCTGGACTCCTTCCGCGAGGCGGTGCGCAAGGTGGCCCGGAAGGCGCCGACGAAGCCCTACCTGTCCAACGTCAGCGGCACCTGGGTGACCGCCGAGCAGGCCACGAGCCCCGACTACTGGGCGAAGCACCTGCGCGGCGCGGTGCGCTTCGCGGACGGAGTGGGAGAGCTGCTCAAGGAGTCCGACGCCATCCTGCTGGAGGTGGGCCCGGGCAACACGCTCGTCACGCTGGCCCGGCAGCATCCGGACAAGGGCGCGAAGCACGCGCTGATCAACTCGCTGCGCCACCCGAAGGAGCAGGTCGCGGACCTGGACCACGTGCTGGCCACGCTGGGCCGGCTGTGGCTGGAGGGCGTGGAGGCGGACTGGGATGCGTTCCGGGGCGGTGAGAAGCGCCGCCGCATCGCGCTGCCCACGTCCCCGTTCGAGCGTCAGCGCCACTGGGTGGACCCGCGCAAGGAGACCGCCGCCGACGGCGAGCGCGCCGAGTGGGCGTCCGCGGACCAGAAGCAGCCCGTGGCCCGCTGGTTCTACCTGCCGTCGTGGCAGCGCGCGCTGCCGTCGCCGCAGGGCACCTGGAGCGAGAAGAAGGCCACCTGGTGGCTGCTGCTTCCGGACGACTCCAACGAAGGCGTGGGCGCGCGGCTCGCGCTCAAGCTGGGCGAGGCCGGCCAGGACGTAGTGCGCATCACCCCGGCCGCAGTCACCGCGAAGCATGACGAGCATCACTGGTCGCTCGCGCTGGGCGGCGAGGCCACGGTGCTGGAGGCGCTCACCACGCAGGGCCGCGCCCCGGACCACGTGCTGCACCTGGGCACGCTGGGCCTGGGTGACGCGCACGGCGAGGCGGACTTCGAGTCCGCGCTGGGCAAGGGCTTCCTGGGGCTTCTGTCCCTGGCGCAGGCCCTGGGCCGTCAGCCGGGCACGCGGCCGGTGTCGCTGGTCGCGGTGACGAACCGCATGCAGGCGCTGGGCGACGAGGCGCCGAACCCGGAGCTGGCCACGGTGCTGGGCCCGGTGCGCGTCATCCCGCAGGAGTACGGCCACCTGTCCGCGAAGGCCGTGGACGTGCGCCTGCCGCCGTCCGGCAGCTGGCAGGAGACGGCGCTGGTGGAGGCCCTGCTGTCCGAGGCCGCCACGCCGTCCAAGCTGGAGACCGTCATCGCGTACCGGGGTGGGGCCCGCTGGGTCCAGCACTTCGAGCACGTGCCGGCGGACGCGCCGCGCGCCGCGCAGTTGCCGCTGCGCGACGGGGGCGTGTACCTGCTCATCGGCGGCTTCGGCACGCTGGGCTTCTCCCACGCGAAGTCGCTGGCGAAGCGCACGAAGGCGAAGCTGGTGCTCGCGGGCCGCACGGCACTGCCGGAGCGCTCGCAGTGGGACGCGCACCTGTCCGCCCATGGCGAGGACGACGCCGTCTCCCGTCGCATCCGTCAGGTGCGGGAGCTGGAGGCGCTGGGCGCTCAAGTGCACACCGTGTCCGTGGACGCGGGCAACAAGGTACAGGTGAAGGAGACCGTGGACGTGGCGCTGACTCACTTCGGCGCACTGCACGGCGTGGTCTTCGCGGCGGGTGACGTGGGCCAGGCGCTTTTCCGCGCCATCCCGGACACCCGGCCCGAGGACGTGCGCGACACCTTCCACGGCCGCGTGCGCGGGCTGTACGCGCTGGAGGAGGCCGTGCGCGGACGCGCGCTGGACTTCTGCGTGCTGTCGTCGTCGCTGGCGGCGGTGCTGGGCGGCCTGGGGCTCGCGTCGTACTCGGCGGCCACGTCCTTCATGGACGCGTTCGCCACGAAGCAGGCGCAGACGTCGCCGGTGCCGTGGATGAGCGTGGGCTGGGACGCGTGGCAGTACGAGTCCCGCGCGGGCGGCGCGCAGAGCCCGTTCGGCGCGCTGGCCATCACCGCCTCCGAGGGCGAGGACGCCTTCGAGCAGCTCTTCCAGCTGGGCGCCGTGTCGCACGTGGCCGTGTCCACGAGCAACCTGCGCGCCCGCGCGCGCAAGTGGGCCCAGCCGGCCGCCGCGCAGGAGCAGGCGGAGGCGAAGCAGGAGGCGGGTTCGTCCCTGGGCACCACGCCCCGGCCCGCGCTCCAGAACGCCTACGTGCCGCCTCGCGACGAGCTGGAGGAGAAGATTGCCCGCCTCTGGCAGACGACGCTGGGAATCGACCAGGTCGGCGTGCACGACAACTTCTTCGAGCTGGGTGGCAACTCGCTCGTCGGCGTGAAGCTGATTGCCCGCGTGCGCGAGCAGTTCGGCGTCGCGCTGCCGGCCGTCACCCTCTACGAAGGCCCCACCGTGGGGGCGCTGGCCAGGCTGCTCAAGGCCGCCAGCGGCACCGAGGACACGGAAGCCGCGCCCGAGGAGACCGAGGCGCTCAGCCGCGGGGAGCGCCGCCGTGCGCGCCGCGCCAACCGCCAGGGCGACAGCGCCTCCGACGAGGAGTAGCCGTCCCCTCCCCCACCTTTCGCCGCCCGAGCACACCCCATGTCCGCTGAATCGAACATCGACGCGCAGGCCATCGCCATCGTCGGCATGGCCGGACGTTTCCCCGGCGCTCCCGACCTGGACTCCTTCTGGAAGAACCTGCGTGACGGCGTGGAGTCCATCCAGCCCGTCCCCGACGCGGAGCTGGAGAAGCTGGGCGTGGACCCCGTCCTTCGCAAGGACCCGCGCCACGTGAAGGCCAGCGCCGCGCTCGCCGGAATGGAGCTGTTCGACGCGGGCTTCTTTGGCTTCACGCCCCGCGAGGCGGAGCTGATGGACCCGCAGCACCGCGTCTTCCTGGAGTGCGCGTGGGAGGCGATGGAGAAGGCAGGCCACACGCCGGAGGGCTTCGACGGCTCCATCGGCGTGTTCGCGGGCGCGGCCACCAACACGTACCTGGTGTTCCACCTGGTCCCCAACTTCGACCAGTTGAGCGGCATGGACCAGGTGCAGATCGACGTGAACAACGGCGGCGACTTCCTGGCCACCCGCGTCGCGTACAAGCTCAACCTGCGCGGCCCCAGCTACTCCATCACCAGCGCGTGCTCCACGTCGCTCGTGGCCACGCACGCGGCCTGCCAGAGCCTCCTGAACGAGGAGTGCGACCTGGCCCTGGCCGGTGGCGTGTCCGTCCACGTGAAGCACCCGGAGGGCTACCCCTTCGTGCCCGGCGGCATCGTGTCCCCGGACGGCCACTGCCGCGCGTTCGACGCGAAGGCGGAGGGCACGGTGTTCGGCAGCGGCGTGGGCGTGGTGGTGCTCAAGCGGCTGGCGGACGCCATTGAAGACGGCGACCACATCCACGCCATCATCAAGGGCAGCGCCATCAACAACGACGGCGCGCTGAAGGTGGGCTTCACCGCCCCCAGCGTGGAAGGCCAGGCCACCGTCATCACCGAGGCCCTGGGCGCGGCGGGCGTGGCGCCGGAGACCATCGGCTACCTGGAAGCGCACGGCACCGGCACGAAGATGGGTGACCCCATCGAGGTGCGCGCGCTCAACAAGGCGTTCAAGTTCCGCTCGGCGGCGGCGAAGGCGAACCCGCCCAGGATTCCGGTGGGCTCGCTCAAGAGCAACATCGGCCACCTGGCCAACGCGGCCGGCGTGTCCAGCCTCATCAAGGCCGTGCTGACGCTGGAGCAGCGGCAGATTCCTCCCAGCCTCCACGTGACGGAGGTGAACCCGGAGATTCCGTTCGCGGGCGGCCCGTTCTTCGTCAACACGAAGCTCACCGACTGGCAGGCGAACCCCAAGCATCCGCGCCGCGCGGGCGTGAGCTCCTTCGGCGTGGGCGGCACGAACGCGCACATCGTGTTGGAAGAGGCGCCTGTCCTTCCCGCGTCCGGCGCGTCCCGGCCCGCGCAGCTGCTGGTGCTGTCCGCGAAGAGCGACGCGGCGCTGGATGCGGCAACGAAGAACCTGGCCGCGCATATGAAGGCGCACCCCGCGCAGGCGCTGTCAGACGTGGCCTTCACGCTCCAGGCGGGCCGTCAGGCCATGGCGAAGCGGCGCGTGCTGGTGTGCCGCGACCGCGACGACGCGCTCGCCGCGCTGGAGGTGGAGAACAGCCCCCGCCAGTGGACGAACACGCCGGACGTGCATGAGCGGCCGGTGGCCTTCCTGTTCCCCGGCCAGGGCTCGCAGTACGTGGGCATGGCGCGCGACCTGTACGCGTCCGAGCCGACCTTCAAGCGGCACCTGGACGCGTGCGCGGACAAGCTGACGCCGCACCTGGGCCTGGACCTGCGCACGGTCCTCTTCCCGGATGCATCCAAGGCGGAAGCGGCGACGCAGGCGCTGACGCGCACGGAATTGACGCAGCCCGCGCTCTTCGCCTTGGAGTACGCGATGGCGAAGCTGTGGATGGCGTGGGGCGTGAAGCCCTCCGCGATGCTGGGGCACAGCATCGGTGAGTACGTGGCCGCGTGCCTCGCGGGCGTGTTCAGCCTGGACGACGCGCTGTCGCTGGTGGCCGCGCGCGGCAAGCTGATGCAGGGGCTGCCCTCGGGCGCCATGCTGTCCGCGAAGCTGGACGAGTCCGCGCTCAAACCGATGCTCCCCGCGAACGTCAGCGTGGCGGCCGTGAACGCGCCGGGCTTCACCGTCGTGGCCGGTCCCACCGACGCGGTGGACGCGCTCCAGGCGAAGCTGGAGGCGCAGGGCGTGGAGGTGTCGCGGCTGCACACGTCGCACGCGTTCCACTCCGCGATGATGGACCCCATCCTCGCGCCCTTCACCGAGCGCGTGCGCCACGTGAAGCTCAACGCGCCCACCCTGCCCTTCCTGTCCAACGTGACGGGCACCTGGATTGAAGCGGCGCAGGCGACCGACCCGGGCTACTGGGCCACGCACCTGCGTCAGGCCGTGCGCTTCTCCGTGGGCCTCCAGGAGCTGTCCCGCAAGTGGCCGCAGGCAGCGCTGCTGGAGGTGGGCCCCGGCACGGTGCTCACCACGCTGGCGAAGCAGCAGCCGGGCGCGGAAGCGCGCGTACTCATCTCCTCCACGCGTCACCCGCGCGAGCAGGCGCCGGACCTCCAGGTGCTCCTGGGCGCGCTGGGCCGGTTGTGGCTGGGCGGCGTGACGGTGGACTGGAAGGGCTTCGCGGGCAACGAGCAGCGCCGCCGCGTGCCGCTGCCCACCTACCCCTTCCAGCGCGAGCGCTACTGGATCGACGCGAAGCCGCTGGGCGGCGGGGCCCGTACGGACGCGCCCGCGTCGCTGGCGAAGCGCTCGGACGTGGCGGACTGGTTCTACGCGCCGTCGTGGAAGCTGTCCCCGCTGCCCAAGGCGAAGGACGCGGCGGGCGCGGGCTGGCTGGTGCTCGCGGACGACACCGGCGTGGCGGAGGCCCTGGCGCCGAAGCTGGAGGGAGACGTCTTCCGCGTCGTCCCCGGCGCGCGCTTCGAGCAGCGTCCGGACGGCACGTTCACGGTGGACCCGGCGCGCCGCGAGGACTTCTGCGCGGTGCTGGAGGCGCTGAAGAAGCAGGGCCGCGCGTTCTCCAACGTGGTGCACCTGTGGAGCCTGTCGCGCGAGCCTGTGTCCCAGGAGAAGTCGCTGGACCTGGGCTTCCACAGCCAGCTGTTCCTCGCTCGCGCCCTGGGCGACACGGGCCACATCGAGCCGCTCACCTGGTCCGTGGTGACCAGCCGCTCCGCCCGCGTGGAGCAGGCGGACGCGCAGCTGCCGGAGCAGGCCCTGCTGGTGGGCCCCTCGCGCGTGCTGCCGCAGGAGTACCCGAACCTGGCGTGCCGCTTCGTGGACGTGGTGCCCGGCGACGCAAGCGCGGTGGCGGACCGGCTGACCGCGGAGCTGCGCGCCGAACCGCGTGACGCGGTGGTGGCCCTGCGTGGCCGCCAGCGCTGGGTGCAGACCTTCGAGCCCGTGCGGCTGGAGGCGGCCGGCGCGGAGGTGCTGCGCGACGGTGGCGCGTACCTCATCACGGACGGCCTCACCGGCATCGGCCATGCCCTGGCGTCCGAGCTGGCCACGGTGCACCACGCGAAGCTGACTTTGGTGGAGACGGCGGACTTCCCCAGCCGCGGCCAGTGGACGGCGTGGGTGGAGAAGCACGGCGTGCAGGACGCGGTGTCCCGCCGCATCCAGCGCGCGCTGGCCCTGGAGCGCACGGGCGTGGAGATGCTGGTGCTGCCGGCGTCCCTCACCGAGGTGGAGTCCATGCGCGGCGTGGTGGACGCGGCGGTGGCGCGCTTCGGCCGCATCGACGGCGTCATCCACGCGGCGGGCGGCATGCAGGGCGCCACGCTGGGCACCATCGCGGAGACGGGCCCGGACGAGTGCGCCTGGCACTTCCGCCCGCAGGTGCACGGCGTGCGGGTGCTGGAAGAGGTGCTCCCGAAGGAAGGCCCCACGTTCTGCCTCCTCGTGTCGTCGCTGTCGTCCGTGCTGGGCGGCCTGGGCCAGGTGGCGCAGGCCTCCGCCAGCGCCTTCATGGACGCCTTCGCGGAAGCGCGCACGGAGGGCTTCGCCTACCCGTGGCTGAGCGTGGACTGGGACGCGTGGCAGTTCGCGGACGCGCAGGCCATGGCGGAGCTGTCCCCCACGCTGGCCCAGTTCGCCATCCAGCCCGCCGAAGGCCTGGAGGCGCTGCGCCGCGCGCTGTCGCATGGCGAGAGCGGCCGGCTGGCTGTCTCCACCGGTGACCTGGCCGCGCGCCGCCGTCAGGGGCCTCGTGCCGCGAAGACGGAGAAGGGCAAGAAGGACGCGGCGAAGGGCAACAAGCACGCGCGGCCCTCCATCCTCACGCCCTACGCCGCGCCTCGCACGGAGCTGGAGAAGACCGTCGCGGGCATCTGGGAGCAGGTGCTGGGAATCGGCGGCATCGGCATCCACGACAATTTCTTCGAGCTGGGCGGCCACTCGCTGCTGGCCACGCAGCTGCGCAACCACATCCACGCGGTGCTGAAGGTGGACCTGTCGCTGCGCGGCCTCTTCGAGACGCCCACCGTCGCGGGCGTCGCCGGGCGCGTGGAGCAGGAGCTGGGCAAGCGCGCGGCCTCCACGGAGAAGCCCATCGCGGAGCGCCTGCGCACCGCGTTCCCCACCGAGCGCCCCGCCCTGCTCACCGAGTACCTGCGCCACCACATCTCCGAAGGGCTGCGCATCCCGCTGGACAAGCTGCCCGCCGACGGCAGCCTCAAGGGCTACGACCTGCACGCGCTGGGCGCGGAGCTGGAGTACGACCTGCGGCAGGACTTCAAGTTCCAGCTCTACCCGCACGAGGTGCAGGCGCACCCGTCCATCCCGGAGCTGTCCAAGTACCTGCTGGTGGAGATGGACCGCCTGCAGGACCCGCAGCGCTTCGCGGAGAACAAGCCGCTGTCCGCGTACCCGCTCAAGCCTTATCGAGCCCAGACGTCCGGCATGCAGCGCACCAACAAGGCGAAGAAGAACCCGCCCATGGTGTTCGTGCACTCCAGCCCGCGCGCGGGCTCCACGCTGTTCCGCGTGATGCTCGCGGGACACCCGCGGCTGTTCTGCCCGCCGGAAGTGAACCTGCTCTTCTTCGAGGGCATGCGCGAGTGGCGCGAGAACATCGGCTTCGGCAGTGAGATGGAGTGGACCACGGGCGGCCTGCAGTGGGCGCTCATGGAGCTGGAGAAGCTGGACTCGCCCGCCGGCGCCGCGCTGGTGGACCGGCTGGTCGCGGATGACCTGTCCGCGCAGGACGTCTACCGCCGCCTCCAGGAGAAGTCCTCGCCCCGGCTGCTCGTGGACAAGACGCCCACGTACGCCATGGACGTGGAGACGCTGGAGCGCGCGGAGCGGATGTTCGAGGGCAACAAGTACATCTACCTCTACCGCCACCCGCTCCCGGTGATGGAGTCCATCCTCCGGATGCGCTTCGACCGCCTCTTCGCCGCCGGCCTCTTCGGCGACGCGGACGTGGACCCCTACGTGGTGGCGGAGACGGTGTGGGCCCTGTCCAACCGGAACCTGCTCAACTTCTTCGACGGCATCGGCCGCGAGCGCTGCCACTGGGTGCGCTACGAGGACCTGGTCGCGGACCCCACGAAGGTGATGACCGGCGTGGCCCGGTTCCTGGGGCTCGAGTTCGACGAGCGCATGGTCCAGCCGTACGACGGCAAGAAGGACCGCATGATGGGCGGCCTGGGGGATCCGAACATCCTCCAGCACCAGGGCATCGAGAAGAAGATGGGCGAGTCCTGGAAGCGGATCAAATGGCCCCGCCCCTTCGACGCCTCCACCCACGCGGTGATTGAGCGGCTGGGCTACTCCGTGGAGGGCGCCACGCCCGCGCAGCCCCTGGTGACCGCGCCGCCGGTGGTCACGCCCGCCGCGAAGCAGAAGGTGTCCGCGGCGGAAGCGGAGAAGCTGCTGGAGAACATGGACCAGCTGTCGGACGAACAGGTGGCGGAGCTGCTCGCGGTGCTGGAAGACGCGGGCGGCGGTGACGGTGGTGACAGCAGCAGCAGCGAGGACGCGGCCTGAACATGACGCCCGAAGAGAAGCGAGCACGCCTGGCGCAGCTCCTGAAGGACAAGTCGCGCCCTGCCTCGAAGCAGGCGCCCCTGTCCTTCGCGCAGGAGCGGATGTGGTTCCTGGACAAGTGGAGCCCCGGCAGCGCGGCCTTCCACATGCCCACCGCGGTGCGCCTGAGCGGCACCGTGGACACGGACGCGCTGCGCCGCGCCCTGGCCCTGCTGGTGGAGCGGCACGACACGCTGCGCACCACCTTCCAGGAGCGCGAAGGCGGCGGCGCGCAGGTCATCGCGTCCACGGGCGAGGTGCCGTTGGAGGTGATGGACCTCCAGGGGCTGCCGGTGACCGAGCGCGAGGCTGAGGCCCAGCGGCGCGTGGTCACGCTCGCGCAGCAGCCGTTCAGCCTGGAGCAGGGGCCGCTGCTGCGCGCGGTGCTGATGCTCCTGGGCAACGGAGAGCAGGTGCTGCTGGTGGATCAGCACCACATCGTCTCCGACGGTTGGTCCATGGGCGTGCTCGTGCACGAACTGGCCGTGCTGTACCGCGCGTGCCTGGAGGGCCAGCCCTCGCCGCTCAAGCCCCTGCCCCTGCAGTACGCGGACTGGGCGGCGTGGCAGAAGGAGTGGCTCCAGGGCGCGGAGCTGGAGCGCCAGCTCACCTACTGGAAGAACCGCCTCAACCCCAACGCGCTGCTGGAGCTGCCCCAGGACAAGCCGCGTCCGGCGCTGATGAGCTCCAAGGGCGAGCGGCAGGTGATGCACCTGTCCCCTGCCCTCACCCAGGCGCTCAAGGCGTTGGGCCAGCGCGAGGGACGCACGCTCTTCGTCACGCTGCTGTCCGCCTTCAACGTGCTCCTGTCCCGCTACACCGGCCAGGACGACATCGTGGTGGGCACGCCCATCGCGGGCCGTCCGCGCGCGGAGGTGGAGGGGCTCATCGGCCTGTTCGTGAACATGCTGGCGCTGCGCTCGGACCTGTCCGGCAAGCCCACGTTCAAGGAGCTGCTGAACCGAGTGCACGAGTCCACGCTGGACGCGTACGCGCACCAGGACATCCCTTTCGAGCGGCTGGTGGACGCGCTCAAGCCGGAGCGGCACCTCAGCCACTCGCCCATCTTCCAGGTGATGTTCGTCCTGCAGAACGCGCCCATGCCGACCCTGGAGGCCCCGGGTCTGGTGATGGAGGCGAAGCCGGTGGACACCGGCACGACGAAGTACGACCTGTCCCTGCTGCTGGTGGACCTGCCGCAGGGCCTGCGCGTCATCGCCGAGTACAGCACCGACCTGTTCGAGCGCTCCACCGCGGAGCGCCTGCTGGGCCACTACCTGACGCTGCTCGAAGGCATCGTCGCGCAGCCGGACCTGCCCATCTCCCGCCTGCCGCTGCTGCCTTCCGCCGAGCGGCAGCGCGTGCTGAAGGACTGGAACGACACCGCCGTCACGCACCCGAAGGACGCGACGCTGACGTCGCTCATCGAGGCGCAGGTGGCGCGCACGCCAGACGCCGTCGCCCTGGAGTTCGAGGGCAGCCGCCTCACCTACCGGGAGCTGGACGCCCGCGCGAACCAGTTGGCGCACGCGCTGCGCAAGCACGGCGTGGGACCGGAAGTCCGCGTGGGCCTGTGCGTGGAGCGCTCGCTGGAGATGGTGGTGGGCCTGCTGGGCACGCTGAAGGCGGGCGGCGCCTACGTCCCTCTGGATCCGGGCTACCCGCAGGAGCGCTTGGGCTGGATGCTGGACGACGCGCGTCCGCCGGTGCTCCTGGTGCAGGAGCGGCTCCTGGCGCGGCTGCCGGCGTCGGATGCGAAGGTGGTGAAGCTGGACACGGGCTGGGAGGAGATTGCCCGCGAGCCCACCACCGCGCCCGCGCCCACTGCCACGCCGGACTCGCTGGCGTACATCATCTTCACGTCTGGCAGCACGGGCCGACCCAAGGGCGCGATGAACGCGCACGGCCCGGTGGTGAACCGCCTGCTGTGGATGCAGTCCGCCTACCGGCTCACGCCTCAGGACGTGGTGCTCCAGAAGACGCCGTTCAGCTTCGACGTGTCCGTCTGGGAGTTCTTCTGGCCGCTGATGACGGGCGCGAAGCTGGTGGTCGCGAAGCCCGGCGGGCACCAGGACCCGGGCTACCTCAAGTCGCTGATTGCCTCCGCGTCCGTCACCACGCTGCACTTCGTGCCGTCCATGCTCCAGGCCTTCCTGGACGAGCCGGGCGTGGCCGAGTGCACGTCGCTGAAGCGCGTGGTGTGCAGCGGTGAAGCGCTGCCACTGGAGCTGAAGGAACTGTGCCTGCGCACGCTGCCCGGCGCGGGGCTCCACAACCTCTACGGCCCCACCGAGGCCGCGGTGGACGTGACGTTCCACGCGTGCCAGGCGAACGACGGCCGCCGCTCCGTGCCCATTGGCCGGCCGGTGGACAACACGCGGATTTGCATCCTGGACGCGGAGTTCCAGCCGGTGCCCCAGGGCGCGGCGGGCGAGCTGTACATCGGCGGCGTGCAGGTGGGGCGCGGCTATCTGGCGCGGCCCTCGCTGACGGCAGAGCGCTTCATCCCGGATCCGTACGCGACGGTGCCGGGCGCGCGCATGTACCGCACGGGCGACGTGGCGCGGTGGCTGCCGGACGGAGAAATCGAATACCTGGGCCGCGCGGACTTCCAGGTGAAGATCCGCGGCCTGCGCATCGAGCTGGGCGAGATTGAGTCCTCGCTGGAGAAGCACCCCACGGTGCGCCAGGCGGTGGTCCTCGCGCGCGAAGACCGGCCGGGACAGAAGCGGCTGGTGGCCTACGTCACCGGCAAGGACGCGAAGCCGGAGGGCGCGGCGCTGCGCACCTACCTGCTGGAGCGGCTGCCCGAGTACATGGTCCCGTCCAACATCGTGGTGCTGGAGCGCATGCCGCTCAGCCCCAACGGCAAGGCGGACCGCAAGGCGCTGCCCGCGCCGGAGTCCGGTGGCGCGGATCCTTCACGGCCCTTCGTGGCGCCGGGGACGGCCATCGAGCAGCAAATCGCCCAGGCGTGGAAGGACCTGCTCCACGTGGAGCAGGTGGGCCTGGACGACCCCTTCTTCGAGCTGGGTGGCAACTCGCTGCTCGCCCTCCAGCTCCACCGCCGGCTGACGGCGGAGCTGGGCGTGACGCTGGCGCTCACGGACCTCTTCCAGTACCCCACCGTGCGGGCACTGGCGGCGCGGCTGTCGCGTCGGGAGGACACGCCCTCGGAGGACGCGGCGCAGGCGGGCCGCTCCCGTGCCGAGGCGCGACGCACGGTCAACCGCCGCGCGGGGGCCTCGCGCGGTCGGGTGGAAACGGATGGAGACGCGGATGAGTGATGCAGTGGATGGTGGCGAGGAGCGCATCGCGATCGTCGGCCTGTCGGGCCGCTTCCCGGGTGCGCGGACGCTGGAGGGCTTCTGGGAGATGCTCCGCCGTGGTGGCGACGCGCGTCGCGTGCCCACGGACGCGGAGCTGGACGACGCGGGCGTTCCCCAGGCCCTGCGCGCCCATCCGCAGTGGGTGCGCTCCAGCTACGTGCTGGAGGGCGCGACGGACTTCGACGCGGGCCTCTTCGGCTACAGTCCGCGCGAGGCGGAGCTGATGGACCCCCAGCAGCGCATCTTCATGGAGTGCGCGTGGGAGTCGCTGGACAACGCCGGCTACGACCCGGGGCGCTTCAAGGGCGCGGTGGCCGTCTACGCGAGCGTGAGCCTGAGCTCGTACCTGCTGCGCGCGCTGATGCGGCAGCCGGACCTGATGGACGCGGCCGGTTCGTTCGGCGTGATGCTGGCCAACGACAAGGACTACGTGGCCACGCGCGTGTCCCACCGGCTGGGCCTGCGCGGCCCCTCCGCGACGGTGCAGACGGCGTGCTCCAGCTCGCTGGTGGCGCTCCACCTGGCGTGCCAGAGCCTGCTGTCCGGCGAGAGCGACATGGCGCTCGCGGGCGGCTCGTCCGTGTCCTTCCCGCAGACGGCGGGCTACCTCTACCAGGAGGGGATGATCTTCTCGCCGGACGGCTATTGCCGCGCGTTCGACTCGAAGGCCAACGGCACCGTGCGCGGCGCGGGCGCGGCGGTGGTCGTACTCAAGCGTCTGTCGGACGCGCTGAAGGACGGCGACACCATCCACGGCGTGCTGCTGGGCACGGCGGTGAACAACGACGGCGCGGGCAAGGTGGGCTTCACCGCGCCCAGCGTGGAGGGCCAGGCCGCGGTCATCGCGGAGGCGCTCGCCATCTCCGGCGTCACGCCGGACGACATCCAGTACGTGGAGGCCCACGCGACAGGCACCCCGCTCGGCGACCCGATTGAAGTGGCCGCGCTCAACCAGGCCTTCGGCGGCAAGGAGACGGGCCAGAAGCGCGTGGCGCTGGGCTCGCTCAAGGCGGCCATCGGTCACCTGGACGCGGCGGCCGGCATCGCGGGCGTGGTGAAGACGGTGCTCGCCATGGAGCACGGCGAGATTCCCGCGAGCCCCCACTTCCAACAGGCCAACCCCGTCATCGACTTCGACGCGGGCCCCTTCTTCGTGCCCTCGCAGCCCCGGCCGTGGACGTCCCCGAACGGGCCGCGCCGCGCGGGCGTGAGCGCCTTCGGCATCGGCGGCACCAACACGCACGTCATCCTGGAGGAGGCCCCGAAGAGCGCCGCCCCCGCGCCGTCGCGCCGCGCGTGGCATGTGCTGCCCCTGTCCGCCCGCACGCCCGCGGCGCTGGACGCGGCGACGGAGCGGCTGGCCGCGCACCTGGACGCGAACCCGAACGTGTCCCTGGCGGACGTGGCCTACACGCTCCAGGTGGGACGCCACGCGCACGAGCACCGCCGCGCGGTGGTGGTGAAGGACGTCGCGGACGCGAAGGCGGCGCTGCGGGACGCTCGGCGGCTGTTGGGCGGCTCCGGCACCAACACGCGCCGGCCGGTGGTGTTCCTCTTCTCCGGCCAGGGTTCGCAGTACGTGGACATGGGCCGGGGCCTCTACGAGCAGGAGCCCGTCTTCCGCACGGAGGTGGACGCCTGCGCGGAGAAGCTCAAGCCGCACCTGGGCCTGGACCTGCGCACCGTGCTCTATCCGCCCGCGGACGGGCGCGAGAAGGCGACGGAGCAGCTCAAGCAGACGTCGCTTACGCAGCCCTCGCTGTTCGTCATCGAGTACGCGCTCGCGAAGCTGTGGGCGTCGTGGGGCGTGACGCCGCAGGCGATGGTGGGCCACAGCATCGGTGAGTACGTGGCCGCGTGCTTGTCCGGCGTGTTCAGCCTGGATGACGCGCTGGCGCTGGTGGCCACGCGCGGCCGGCTGATGCAGTCGCTGCCCTCGGGCTCCATGTTGTCCGTGCGGATGACGCCGGAGGCGCTGGCGCCGCTGATGGACGCGCGCATCTCCGTGGCCGCCGTGAACGCGCCGGGCTTCACCGTCGTGGCGGGCCCCACCGACGCGGTGGACGCGCTCCAGGCGAAGCTGGAGGCGCAGAAGGTGGAGGTGTCGCGGCTGCACACGTCGCACGCGTTCCACTCCCACATGATGGACCCCATCGTGGAGGAGTTCCGCCAGGCGGTGGCGAAGGTCTCGCGCAAGGAGCCGAAGGACCTGTACCTGTCCAACGTCACCGGCACATGGGTGACGCGCGAGGACGCGGTGAGCCCGGCGTACTGGGCCCGTCACCTGCGCGACGCCGTGCGCTTCCAGGACTCGGCGACGTTGCTGTTGAACGACCCCGAGCACGTCTTCCTGGAGGTCGGTCCCGGCAACGCGCTGGCCACGCTGGTGCGCCGCAACGCCCCCGAAGGCACCTTCCCGGCCATCCTCTCGACGCTGCCCGCGCCGCGCGACGCCCAGCAGGACGCGCTCACGCACGCCGCGGACGCGTTCGCGAAGCTGTGGCTCGCGGGCGCGAAGTCGACCGCCGGCCGCATCTACAAGGGCGAGGCCCGCCGCCGCATCCCCCTGCCCGCCTACCCCTTCCAGCGCGAGCGCTACGACCTGCTCAAGGGTCCGCCGCCCGCACTGCCCCGCGCCGCCGCCGCGCGGACCGTGACGACGCAGGGCATGGAGCTGACCGTGCCCGCGTGGCCGCGCACGCGCGCGTCACCGCAGGTGCCGTCGCTCACGGGCCAGCGTTGGCTGGTGCTGGAGGCGGACACGCCGGTGGCCGCGCGCGTGTCGGAGCGGCTGCGCCAGGCAGGCGCGGACGTGGTGTCGCTCGTCGCGGGACAGGGCGCGTCGGATCCGGTGACGAAGCGCTTCGCCGTGGACCCGTCGTCCCCGGACGCGCTGGGCGAGCACCTGGAGCGTCTGCGCGGTGAGGACTGGACGCCCGCGCATATCGCCTACCTGTGGCCGCTGGTGAAGGAGCCGCGCGACCTGGAGTCTGGGCTCGCGACGTCGTTCCACGGGCTGCTCGCGCTGGCGAAGGCCGTGGGCCCGGGCGCGGCGAAGACGCCCGTGTCGCTGGACGTGGTGACCACCGGCGCCCAGGACGTCACGGGCGAAGAGCCGCTGCTGCCCTGGCAGGCGGCCGCAGTCGGTGCCAGCCGCGTGCTGCCGCAGGAGTACCCCGGACTCACCGTGCGCGCCGTCGACGTCACCTGGCCCGCGCCGGGCGAATCCGCGTCGGGCCCGTGGCTGGAGCGGATGGTGACGGAACTCGCCACCGGCAAGGACCCCGTGGTCGCGCTGCGCGGTCCGTACCGCCACGTCGAGGCGTTCGAGACCATCGACGTCCCGGCCCCCACGGAACAGGCCGGCCTCAAGGACGGCGGGGTCTACGTCATCGTCGGTGGCCTGGGCCGCGTGGGCCTTGCGCTCGCGGAGCAGCTCACGCAGGCGGTGAAGCCGAAGCTCGTGCTGCTGTCGCGCCGCACGCTCCCCGCCCCCGGCGAATGGGACGCGTGGCGCGCGGGCCATGACGCCCAGGACGCGACGTCCAAGGCCATTGACCGCATGCGCGCGCTGGAACGCTCGGGCGCACAGGTCCTTGCGCTGCGCGCGGACGCGGGCGTCCCCGGTCAGCTCGACAAGGCGCTCCAGGTCGCGGAGACGAAGTTCGGCCGCATCGACGGCGTCTTCTACGCGGCCGGCGACGGCGGCATGGCCACCCGCATCTCCGTGGCCGAGGCCACGCCGGAGGCCACCACCCCGCTGCTGTCCGGCCGCTTCGGAGGCCTCACGCAGTTGGCGGAGGCCCTGTCGTCACGGCAGCCGGACTTCGTCGTCGTGCAGTCCTCGCTCACCGTGGTGCTGGGCGGCATGGCGGTCAGCGCGGTGGCGGCGGCACACGCCGGCATGGACGCGGTGGCGGCACGGCAGGCCCGGCTGGGCGGCACCCGCTGGTACACCGTGGACTGGGACGTGTGGGGTGTGGGTGAGGGCTTCCGTCCCGACGCCGTCATCCCCCCCGCCGAGGGCTTCCGCCTCCTGCGCGCGCTGCTCACCCAGCCCACCGGTGGACGCTTCCTCGCGTCGCTCGGGTCACTGGAGGCTCGGCGTCAGGTGGCTCGCGACGGTGCCTCCGCCTCCCGCGCGGGCGGAAGCGCCAGCGGCAAGCACCCGCGTCCCCCTCTGGCCAACGCCTTCGTCGCTCCGCGCGACGAGACCGAGGAGAAGGTCGCCGCGCTCTGGCAGGACCTGCTGGGCTTGGAGTCGGTGGGCATCACCGACAACTTCTTCGAACTGGGCGGCCACTCGCTGCTGGGCGTGCAGCTGCTGTCGCGCATCCGCGAGGCCTTCCAGGTCGAGCTGTCCATGCGCGCCCTCTTCGAGTCCCCCACCGTGGAGGTGATGACGGTGGCCATCGTGGAGGCGAGCGCCAGTCAGCTCGACCCCGAAGCCCTGGAAGCCATGCTCGCGGAGCTGGAGCAGAGCTGAAATCCCCCTAGCAACGCCGGGCCCGCGCGCACTCCCGTAGTACGGTGCGCGGGCCCTTGACCCTCCTGCCCCCCAGGAGAAAGAGACGTGGAATGAGCCTCGCGCAACGCCTGACCATCACCCAGCCCATGCGGGTCTTCTGGATCACCTGGTTCGGCCAGCTCATCTCGATCCTCGGCTCCGGCCTCACGTCCTTCGGCGTGGGCGCGAAGGTCTTCCTCGACACGCGCTCCACCACGCAGTTCGCGCTGCTGTCCTTCTTCGCGCTCGCCCCCATGGTGGTGCTGTCCCCCATCGCGGGGACGCTCATCGACCGGTGGGACCGCCGCCGCGCCATGCTGCTGGCGGACCTGGGCAACGGCTTCACCACCATGCTCATCTTCGGCATGTTGATGGCCAGCGACCGGGGGATGTTCAAGCTCGAGACCTGGCACTTCTACCTGCCCGTCTCCCTGGGCTCGTGCTTCGGCGCCTTCCGCTGGCCGGCCTTCTTCGCCACCGTGACGCTCATCGTGCCCAAGCAGCACCTGGGCCGCGCCAACGCCATGGCGGAGGTGGCCAGCGGCGCCAGCCAGATCCTCTCCCCCATCATCGCGGGAGCGCTCATCGACAGCGTGGGCCTGGTGGGAGTGCTGACGGTGGACGTCTGCAGCTTCCTCATCGCCGTCACCACCCTGCTGATGGTCCGCTTCCCTCGGCCCGTCGCCTCCGAGGCGGGCCAGCAGGGCAAGGGGTCGCTGCTCACGGAGATGAAGCAGGGCTGGAGCTTCATCAGCGCGCGCAAGGGGCTCTTGTCCCTGATGGCCTTCACCGGCGTGGCCGTGCTGTGCATGGACCTGGTGGTGCTGCTGATCACCCCCCTGGTGCTCGCCTTCACGGACATCTCCACGCTGGGCCGCATCGCGTCCATCGCGGGCGTGGGCGCGCTCCTGGGCGGCATCGGCATGGGCGTGTGGGGCGGCCCCAAGAACCCGCTGTACGGCATCCTCGGCTTCCATGCGTTTTCGGGCGTGGTGCTCTTCATGGCCGCGCCGTCGCCCAGCGTGCCGCTGGTCGCCGCCGCCGCCGCGCTCTATCTGTTCACCATGCCGCCCGTGATGGCGGGCATCCAGTCCATCTGGCAGCGCAAGATTCCCTCGGACCTCCAGGGCCGCGCCGCCGCCGTGAAGCGGATGATCATCCTCTGCGTGTCGCCGTTCGCGAGCCTCATCGCGGGGCCGCTCGCGGATGACATCTTCGAGCCCGCCATGCGCGAAGGGGGCGCGCTCGCCAGCACCATGGGCCGCCTGCTGGGCGTGGGCCCGGGGCGCGGCATCGCCGTCATCTTCATCGTCCTGGGCCTGCTGACGCTCGCGAACGTCACGGTCGGGTGGCTCAACCCGCGCCTGCGCAACCTGGACAAGGAGCTGCCGGACGCGCTCCCGGACACGCCGCCCGCAGCCCCCGACACCGCCGCCCCCACCGCCGGAGCCTCCGCGTCATGAGTGCCATCTCCCAGGTCCTGCGCATGCTGCGCATGTTGCCGTCCGCCATGGCCGTGGCCACCCCGGGCGTGGGCCCCTGGCTCGCCCGCCGCCGCTGGACGCGCGAGGAAGGCACGCTCACCCTGCCCGGCCTGCACGGCAAGGTGGAGGTGCTGCGCGACACGTGGGGCGTGCCTCACATCTTCGCCAGTGACGAGCACGACCTGTTCTTCGCCCAGGGCTACGTGCACGGGCAGGACCGGCTGTGGCAGCTGGAGATGGGCCGCCGGCTGGTGGACGGACGGCTCGGGACCCTGCTGGGCCCCATGGGCGTGGGCGCGGACAAGTTCCTGCTCACCATGGGCCTGCGCGACATGGCCGAAAAGGCCTGGGCGCAGGTGGACCCGGAGGCGCGCGCCATCCTGGAGGCCTACAGCGCGGGCATGAACGCGCGCATCGCCGCGGAGCCGCTGCCCTACGAGTTCACCGTGATGGCCACGGCGCCCGCGCCGTGGACGCCCGTGGACTCGCTCGCGCGCGGCAACATGCTGGCGCTGATGCTGGGCGGCAATCACCGCATCGAGCTCTTCCGCGCGCGGCTGGTGGCGGCGGTGGGTGAGGAGGTGGCCAACGCGCTGTTGCCGCAGAACGCGCCGGAGACGCCGCTCATCGTTCCGAAGGAGGCGCGCCTGCCGGGCCTGAAGAATGTGAAGGCGATGTCCGGCCTGGACAGCGTGGATGATGTGTTGGGCGACCCCAACATCGTCTCCGGCAGCAACAACTGGGTGGTGCACGGCCAGCGCACGAAGAGCGGCCAGCCGCTGCTCGCCAACGACGTGCACATCCCGCTGAGCATGCCGTCCACCTGGTACGAGAACGGCCTGCACGGCGGCCGCTTCCAGCACGTGGGCTTCTCCCTGCCCGGCGTGCCCATGCTCATCGTGGGCCACAACGGGAAGGTGGCCTGGGGCATGTCCAACCTGGGGCCGGACACCCAGGACTTCTACATCGAGAAGTTGGACGACCCGAAGGCGCCCAAGAAGTACCTCTACCAGGACGTCTGGCACGACCTGGAGGTGCGCCGCGAGGAGATCCCCGTCAAGGGCGGCGCCCCCGTGGTGCTGGAGGTGCAGAGCACCCGCCACGGCCCGCTGATGAATGTCGTCATGGCGGAGGACCTGAAGGACAGCGAGCCCCTGTCGCTCAGGTGGGCGCACCGCGAATGCCAGCCGCTCATCAACGCCGTGCTCAAGCTCAACCTGGCGACGGACTGGGAGTCCTTCCGCGCCGCCATGAAGTGCTGGGAGGGACCGGGCCAGAACTTCGTGTACGCGGACACGGCCGGCAACGTCGGCTACCAGGCCACGGGGAAGATTCCCATCCGCCAGGGCCACCAGGGCCTCGTCCCCATGCCGGGCTGGACGGGCGAATCCGAGTGGACGGGCTTCATCCCCTTCGAGGAGCTGCCCGCGTCCTTCAACCCGCCCGCGGGCTACGCGGCCACGGCGAACAACAAGATTACGTCCGACGACTACCCGCACCTCATCGCGCACAACTGGTTCCCCGGCTACCGCGCGAAGCGCATCACCGACCTGCTGGAGGCGGGCACGCAGCACACCGTGGAGTCCATGCGGGACATCCAGGCGCAGACGTACTCGCTGCCCGCGGAGACGCTGCGCCCCTACTTCCTGGCGGCGGCGCTCCCGGCGGACGACCTCCAGCGCCAGGCGGTGGACGCGCTGAAGGCGTGGGACCTGCGCTTCGAGCCGGAGGCCGTGGGCGCCACGGTGTTCCAGGCCTGGTACATCGAAGTGCTGCGCAAGCTGCTCCAGCACAAGCTGGAGCCGTCGCTGGTGAAGGAATACCTGATGGGCCAGTACGAACGGCACGGCAGCCTGCACATGCCCTTCGTCATCGGCCTGATGTCCCAGCCGGACAGCGCCTGGTGGGATGACCCGAAGACGCCGGAGAAGGAGACGCGCGACGACATCCTCCGCGCGGCCCTGGGCGTGGCCATCGCGTGGCTTACGAAGACGTACGGCCCGAAGCCGGAGGCGTGGGCCTGGGGCCAGGTGCACCAGCTGACGTACGCGCACCAGATGCTGGGCGGGCCCGCCATCCCCGGCCCCATCCGGCGCGTCTTCAACAGCCGCCCGGTGCCGGCCCGGGGCGACAACTACTCCGTGGACGGCGCGTCGTTCGTCTGGAGCAACCCCTTCAAGGTGGTCCACGGCACCGCGCTGCGGATGATTGTGGACCTGGGGGACCTGTCCCGCTCCGTGTCCATCCACTCGCCGGGGCAGTCGGAACACCTGTTCCACAAGCACCGCGACGACTTGATGGAGCTCAACCGCAAGGTGGAGTTCCACCCCATGCTCCACACGCGCCAGGCCGTGGAGCAGCACCGCGAGGCCACGCTGACGCTCACGCCCGCGGTGGCCCTGGCCAAATAAAACAACCCGGACTTGAAGGCCGTCACTCCCCCCGGAGCGACAGGCCTTCAGGCCCGGGTTCCATTGCTTTCAGGCTCCAGCGGGAGCCGGCACTCGTATTCGCGTCGAATTCCCCCTCAGAAACTCGACGCTTCCCCCTTCTATGTGCCAGCCCCTGCGGTCCCCCCCATTTCCCGCGCATGCCGCGGTGAGCTAAGAAGTCCCCCGACTCCGTGACTCACCGTGTTGCTGCTGCGCGGGCCCCCCTGCTTCCCGTGCTGCGATGAAGGAACAGTACCGGGACCCCCTGTTTCGATCTGTGAAGCGGCCCACAAGCCCGGTGTGAAGGCGTTCACACCCGCCGGACTTGTCCACCGGACCTGGATGGGAGGCTTCCCTACCTGTATCCAGGGATTCCGGGCAGAATGGACCTCCCCCCATGTCCTACGCGCAGCTGCTGGCCGAAATCCCCATGTTCGAGAGCCTCGGCCGGGAGGACCTGGAGAACATGTCGTCGCTCCTCCAGCCCCGGCGCTTCGCGAGGGGGGAGGTCATCTTCCACCGGGGGGACGTGGGCACCGCGCTGTTCATCATCCGGCGCGGACAGGTGGCCATCCGGCTCTCCTCCAGCGAGGGGCGCGAAATCACCCTGGCGCTGCTGGACCGGGGGGACGCCTTCGGAGAGCTGTCACTGCTGGACGGCGAGATGCGCTCCACCGACGCGATGGCGCGCGAGGAGGCCCACCTCCTGACGCTCCAGCGCGATGACTTCCGGCGCTACCTGGAGACGCGGCCGCAGGTGAGCCTGGCGCTGCTGGCGAACATGAGCCGGCTGGTGCGGCGCACGACGCAGCTCGTGTACGACTCGGCGTTCCTGGACGCGCGAAGCCGGCTGGTGCGGGTGCTGCTGGAGCTGGCGAAGACGCAGGGGAAGCAGGCCCCCGACGGGCTGGTCATCACCCCGAAGCTCACGCAGTCAGAGCTGGCCAACCTGTGCGGCGTCACCCGCGAGAGCGTCAACAAGTGGCTGCGCTACTACGTGCGCGAGGGGATGCTCAGCTTCGAGGGCGGGCAGATCATCCTCCTCCAGCCGGAGCGACTGGGACAGGACGCGGAGTAGCTGTCAGCCGCGCACGCGGAAGAGGGACAGGGGCTCGTCACGGCCCTTCACCAGCACCGGGTCCAGGGGCTCCAGCGCGAAGCCGTCCGCGTCCAGGAGGGCTCGCGTGGCTTCCGTGATCAGCACCTCGCCCGGCCGCGCGACGCCGCACACGCGGGCCGCGACGTTGGTGGCGTCTCCCACGGTGGCGTACTGAAGGTAGCGCTCCGAGCCGATGTTGCCCG
Source organism: Corallococcus sp. AB032C (assembly GCF_003668935.1). Classification (NCBI taxonomy): domain Bacteria; kingdom Pseudomonadati; phylum Myxococcota; class Myxococcia; order Myxococcales; family Myxococcaceae; genus Corallococcus; species Corallococcus sp. AB032C. Next base: position 57,233 of record NZ_RAWP01000011.1, read on the forward strand.
CGGCCACCGGACCGGAGTTGAGCCCGATGTGCACTTGAATCTCCGGCACGCCCTCCGCCCGCCAACGGGCGTTGAGGTCCGCCAGGGCCTGCTGCATCTCCACGGCCGCGCGCACGGCCCGGTCCGCGTCGTCCGGCCGGGCGAAGGGGGCGCCCCACACGGCCATCAGCGCGTCGCCGATGTACTTCTCCAGCGTGCCCTCGTGGCGGAAGACGACGTCCGCCATCACCGGGAAGTACGCGTTGAGCATGTCCACCACCTGCCGGGGCTTGAGGCGCGAGGACATGGCGGTGAAGCCGGTGATGTCGGAGAAGAGGATGGTGACGTTCGCCTCGCGCACCTCCAGCGGCACGCCTCGCAGCGCCTTCAGCTGGCGCACGACGTCCGGCGGGAAGAAGCGCTGGTAGGCATTTCTCAGCACCGCCTCCTCCTCCAGCCGCCGCGCCAGGTGCGCGTGGTCCAGCGAGATGGCGGCCTGATTGGCGAAGGCGGTGAGGAACTCCAGGTCCTCGTCGGTGAAGAGGCCGCCCTGCTTGAGGCTGTCCAGGTACAGCACGCCCAGCACCGCGTCCCGCGTGCGCAGGGGCACGCACAACGAAGCGCGGATGGACTGGCGGAAGACGGAGTCCGCACCCACGAGCCGCGCGTCGTCCTGCGCGTCGGTGAAGAGGGCCGCCACGCCGCGCGAGTGCACGTAGTCCACGATGTGCTGGCTGTAGAAGCGCTCCGGCAGCGCCCCACCCCGCGCGCCACGGGACACCCGCGGCTCCAGCGTCCCCGTGTCGCGGTCCACCAGCAGCACCGCCGCCCGGTCCACCGCCCAGATTTGAAAGACGAGCTGGAGCACGCGCTCCAGCAGCCCGTCCACCGGGCCCGGGGACGAGAGAATCTGGCCCACCTTGAGCAGCACCTGGAGCTTGTCGCGGGTGCGGTCCGGAGAGCGCGTGTCGAGCAGCGCCTCCATGGTGGACCCGCCGGAGAAGCGCGTCTCCAACGGCTGCGTGCGCAGCGGGCCCCAGCCGTCCGGCAGCGGCGTGTCCGGGGACACCAGCCGGAAGAACACCTCGCCGCAGCGGAAGGACTGGCCGTGGCCCAGCTCCTGGCGCGACACGCGGTGCGGCCCCACGAAGCTGCCGTTCTTGCTGTCCAGGTCCACCAGCACCACGCGCCCGCCCGTGCGCTCCAGCCGAGCGTGACGCCGCGACAGGCTGGGGTGCGGCACGCGGATGCCGTTCTCCTCGGTGCGGCCGATGGTGGTAGTGCCCTCCGGCAGCATCACCACCCGTTCATCCACCTGGCCTGGATTGAGGATGACGCGCATGGGCTCAAGACCGCGTGGAGGGGACGGGCTTCAGGTGGGCCCCTTGGCCGTGAAGGCACCGGGCCGGGGCGGGGATGCGGGCACTTCCAGGACAGCGGGGGCCACCTGTTCAGAGGTGCGGTCCGCGGAGGACTCGGACTGGCTGCCGTGGCGGGCCACCACCTCGCGCACCGCGAGCGACTGGCCTCCGGGCCCTGGCAGGCGGCGGTCCCCTGCGAGCCGGCAGTCGAAGGCGTCCTGGAGCCGTGCGGCCAGCGTCTCGCTCACTAGCACCTGGTCGCGCGCGGCCACGGTGGCGAGCCGGGCCGCGGTGTTCACCACGTCGCCCAGCACCGTGTGGTCCAGGCGCCCGCGCCCGGCCGCGCCCACGTTGCCGGACAGCACCGGCCCGGTGTCCACGCCCATGCAGACGCCGTGGGCGTACGGAGACGCGTCACCGCCGCTCCACGCCAGGCCCTGCAGCCGCTGCTTCACCGCGAGGCAGGCGTCCAGCGCGCGCGACACGTGGCCTTCGCCCTGGAAGACGGCCATCACGGCGTCGCCCAGGAACTTGTCCACCACGCCGCCGCGCGACTCCAGCTCCGGGAGGATGACCTCGAAGTTGGCGTTGAGCCGGCGCAGCGCGGACTCCGGCGGGTGCTCGCGGGTGACGGCGGTGAAGTCCGCGACGTCCAGGAAGGCCACCGTGGCGTCCACCTGCTCGCCCGCGAGCGCGCCGGGGCCACGCACCAGCGGCAGCACCCGGTCCACGATGCCGCCGTGCACGAACATGCGCAGCAGCGCGTTCTCCTCCGTGGAGCGCACCGCGCGGCGCAGCTCCGCCACGTGGCGCACCGTCTTGGCCAGCGTGGACTCCAGGTCGTCCAGGTCCACCGGCTTCACCAGGAAGTCGAACGCGCCCCGGTTCATCGCCGTGCGCAGGTTGGGCAGGTCACCGTACGCGGAGACCATGACCACCTTCACCAGCGGATCCACCTCTCCCACGCGCGACAGGAAGGTGAGCCCGTCCATGCGCGGCATGTTCAGGTCGCACAGCACCGCGTGCGTGTCCGGGTGCTGGCGCAGGGCCTCCAGCGCCTCCTCGCCGTCGCGCGCGAAGACGAAGCGATAGACGCCGTCGCGCACGTGCCGGCGGAAGCGCTGGCGCATGAGCAACTCCACGTCCGGCTCGTCGTCCACCACCAGCACCGTGGCGGCCTGCCCGGCGCGGCCCGCCTCCACCAGCGCGACGAAGGCCGAGGCCAGCTCGCGCGCGGAGGCGAAGCGCTGCGCGAGCGTCGGGTGCAGGGCGCGCTGGAAGAAGGCGTCCCCGCTCGCGCCCAGCTCCGGCACCAGCTGCGAGACGGGCACCGCGGGCGGGTGGAAGGCGCCGCGCAGGAGCGCGCCCACGGACTCAGGCCCATAGGGGAACTGGCCGGTGAGGGCGCGGTAGAGCACCACCGCGAGCGACCAGAGGTCCGCTCTCGCGTCCAGGTCCGGGTCCGCGCGCAGCTGCTCCGGGCTCATGTAGCGCAGCGTGCCGGTGAGGCCCTCCGCCTGCGCGGGCGTACTGGTGGGGATGAGCGAGCGCGCGAGCCCGAAGTCGAGCACCTTCACCACCTCCTCCCCGTCCACGTGGGCGAGGAAGAGGTTGGCGGGCTTCAGGTCGCGGTGGACGAGCCCCGCCGCGTGCGCCGCCGCCAGGGCGCGGGCCACCGGCGTGACGAGCGCGGCCACGCGGGCCGGGGACAGGCGCCCCTGCTGGGTGAGGCGCGTCTCCAGGTCCTCGCCCTCCAGCAGCTCCATGACGATGTAGGGCACGCCGCCGTCCACACCGGAGTCGTGCACCTGCACCACGTGAGGGTGGCGCAGCCGGGCCACGGCCTGGGCTTCCTGCTCGAAGTGGCGGTGGGCCTCCGGCGTGCGCGCCACGACGTCCGAAGCGATGAGCTTGAGGGCCACGTGCCGCTGGAGCTGCAGGTCGACCGCGCGCCAGATGGCACCCATGCCACCGCCGCCAATCCTGCGCTCCAGCGCGTACCTGCCGCCCAGTGGGCGCCCGGTGTCCATCGGCCCTGTGTCTCCGTCCCGGCGGGCACGGCCTGGCGCGCGTGCCTCGCGAAGCCGGGAATGATGGCACACTTGACCCCTCCCCTGGCGTGCCCATTCGGTGCCGAGCCCGGAGCCCCGGGGCCCGGCTGCACGCCCGGTGTGGGAGGAGGAACGTCAGGTGCGGGTCAGCGCCTGGGCGAGCCGGGGCAGGACCTCCCCCGCTTTCGCCTCCACGCGCACATCCGCGAGGCCGTCGCCCCGGCTCTCCCCGATGTTGAGGATGCCAATGGGCATGTGCCGCTCCGCCGCGCGCGTGACGAAGCGGTAGCCGGAGTAGACCGTCAGCGACGAGCCCACCACCAGCAGCGCGTCCCCCTCCTCCACGAGCGCGAACGCGTCCTGCACCAGCGGCGCCGCGACGTTGTCCCCGAAGAACACCACGTCCGGCTTCAGCGTCCCGCCACAGCGCGTGCACGCGGGGACGCGGAAGCCCTCCACCGTCTCCTGAGACAACTCGGCGTCGCCGTCCGGACGCAGCTCCACGACGGTGTGGGCGAAGTCCGGGTTGAGGCCCAGCATCCGCGCCTGGAGCGACGCGCGAGGCTCCTGCGCGCCACACGCCAGGCAGCGCACCCGCGACAGCGCGCCGTGCAGCTCCAGCACGCGCTCACTGCCCGCGGCGTGGTGCAGGCCGTCCACGTTCTGGGTGATGAGCCCGGGCACCACGTCCGCCTTCTCCAGCGCGACGAGCGCGAGGTGCGCGTCGTTGGGCCGGGCGGTGGTGAAGCGCGGCCAGCCCAGCAGGCTGCGCGCCCAGTAGCGCTGACGCACCTCCGGCTGGTGCAGGAACTCGCGGTGCTGGATGGGGTTGCGCACCTTGTGGCGCGTCTCCGGGCCGCGATAGTCGGGGATGCCGGACTCGGTGCTGATTCCGGCTCCGGTGAGCACCACGACGCGGCGTCCACGCAGCAGCTGGGCCAGGGCGTCCACGCCCGCTTCCGGCGGGAGAGCGGCGACAGGGGAGTCCGTGAGGAGCGTCATTCCACCCTCCGTATAACGTGGCCCGTTCGCGCTCGCTCCAGGGCCTTGGCGCTTCTGACGAGGCGCTTACCGGACGAGCGCGTCCCTGGCGGGGTCCGCGGGCTTCGGCGTGGCCATGGCGGCCTTGATATCCTTGCGCGCGGCGAGGGGCAGCTTGGCGATCCAGCGGTCCATCGCCTGGCGCAGCTCCGGCACGGAGGACTCCTCGTCGGGGAGCGCGGCGGCTTCCTGGCGGGCCTCGGCGGCGAGCCGGACGGCGCGGGCCGGGTCCTGCTTCGCGTCCCACAGCGCGCGGGCCAGCATGTAGCGCGCGGCGGGGCGCTCCGCGGGACGGGGCCGGGCGCGCTCCCAACCGGCGACGGCCTGCTCCAGCGGGGCCAGCGCCTCGCGCGGACGGCCGAGCACCATGTACGTGCGCCCCAGGTCCACCAGGGCCCCCGTCCAGCCGCCGTTCACGTCGTCCGGCAGGGACGTCTGGAGCGCGGCGGCGCGCTGGAAGTACGGCAGGGCCTGGTCCGGCTGGTTGCGGTAGCTGAGCGTCTGCCCCATGCCCCGGAGCACCAGCGCCAGCGTGGGGTGGTCCGGGCCCAGGCTCTTCTCCACCTGTTCGAGCGCCGTGGCGAAGCGCTGGGTGGCCTCCTCCAGCCGGCCCATGTGCACCAGCAGCGTGCCGATGTTGTTGACGATGATGGCCACCGTGGAGCTGTCGCGTCCCTCCGTCTTCTCCGCGATGCTCAGCGCGCGTTCGTAGAGGGGCAGCGCCTCCTCGCGCTTGCCCTGGTACTGGAGCGCCAGCGCCAGGCTGTTGAGCGCGTCCGCCACCTGCGGGTGGTCCTGGCCCAGCGAGCGCTCCAGCAGCGCCAGCGCGCCCCGGGCCAGCCGCTCCGACTGCACGAAGTCGCCCTGCTGCCAGCGCACACTGGCCTGCTCCAGGCGGATGCGCGCCACGTCCGGATGCTCGGGCCCCAGCGCTCCGCGCACGGTGCCCAGGGCGCGCTCGTACAGGCCCAGTGCCTCCTCCGCGCGGCCCTGTGAGCGGCGCACGGTGCCCAGTTCCACGCGCACGTCCGCGACCTCCAGGGCCTCCGGGCCGAAGCGCTTCTCCAGGAAGGACAGCGCGCGCGTGAGCTGCTCGTGGGCCTCCGGGTAACGGCCCTGGCGCGACAACAGCCGGCCCAGGTTCACCGCGAGCGCGCCGGCCAGCTCCCTGCTGGCGCCCAGCCGCTCCACCGCGGCGCTGGCGCGCTCCGCGGCCTGCTGTCCCTGGGCGTAATGGTCCAACCGTTCGCCCGTCACGCGCACCGCCAGCGTCCACGCCCGGGCAGCGGCGTCGTCGTTGCGGCCGGCCTCCGCGGTCCACGCGGCCTGGAGCACCGTGGCCTCCGCGCCCCGGTAGTCACCAGCCCCGTCCTTCAACTCCGCGAGCAGCAGCAGCGCGTCCGCGGCGCCGGACCAGTCCCCCGCGGCGCGTGCGGATTGGGCCACCGGCTCCACGCGCGCCACGCCCTGCGAATAGCGGCCGGCGGCGCGCAGCGCCCTCGCGTCCACGAGCGCCTGGAGCAGCGCCACCGTGCGGTCCCTGGCTGCGGGGTCATCGGATGAGGAGTGGCCGCGCGACGTCAGCGCCTCCACGTCCGAGCAGCCCGCCAGCGGCGTCAGCCCCTCCACCGCGCGGGGCGCCCGCTCCACCAGGTCCGGGTCCGCCTGCGTGAACAACTGCGTGAGCGCGGCCACGTCCGCGAGCCGCGCGTCCAGGCAGCGCATGCGCAGCGCCATCACCGCTTCGCTCTGCTCGTGGCGCACGCGGGTGGCCTCGCAGGCCGCCGTGCGTGTCGTCACCCACGCGGCGGTGTACGAGTCCAGCCCCCGGCGCACGTGCCGGAAGGCGTCGTTCGCGAAGCGACGCTCAGTGCCGACGAAGGCCGCCTCCACCGCCTGTTGCCGGGACGCGTCCCACACCCCGTCCATGGCGCGGGCGGCACCTTCGCAGCCCGTGACGTCGCGGCGGTTGAGGACGTGCGCGAGGCCCACCGCGGACAGGAGCAGCAGCGACGCGCCGGCCACGCGCAGCCGCCACGTCCGGCGCGCCGCGGGGTCCGCATCCAGCGCGGCGATGAGCGCCTCCATGGACGCGTGGCGGTCCTCGGGCTTCACCGACAGGCCCTTCACCACCACCTTGCGCAGCCACTGCGGCACGCCGGAGTGCCGGGGCACGCTCTTCACGCGCCCCGCGTGCACCGCCTGGGACAGCTCCTCCACCGTGGCGCCCGCGAAGGGGCGCTCGCCGTAGAGGCCTTCATAGAGCGCGGCGCAGAAGCCGAACTGGTCGCTGCGCGCGTCGGTGCGCTCCTCCGGCGGGAACTGCTCCGGGGCCATGTACGCGGGCGTGCCGCCCTCCATGGCGCGCGGGTGCGTGGGGCTGCCCGGCAGCACCGGCGGGACCACGGCGCCGAACATGATGCGCGACAGGCCGAAGTCGGTGACGCGCACGCGTCCGTCCTGGGCCACGAGGATGTTCTCCGGCTTCACGTCGCCGTGCACGACGCCCACCGCGTGCGCGGCGGCGAGCCCCCGGGCCACGGCGAGGAAGACCTCCACCACCTGGCGCCACGGGTGCGGACCGTCGTGCTCCCACTTGCGCAGCGTGTGCGCGTCCACCAGCTCCATGGCCAGGAAGACCTGCCGGCCGAAGGTGCCCACGTCGAAGACGGAGACGACGTGCGGGTGGGAGACGCGGGCCATGGCCTGCGCCTCGCGCAGCACCTGCGTGCGTCCGGCCTCCGCGCCCAGCCCCAGCGCCTCCACCTGGAGGAGCTTGAGCGCGACGCGGCGGTCCAGCTCCGGGTCATAGGCGGCGTACACGACGCTCATCCCGCCCACGCCCAGCATCTCCAGGATGAGGTAGCGCCCCACCGCCGTGCCACGCGCGAGCGGCGGCGTGGGCAGCCTCAGGCGCGGCTTCTTCCCGCGCCACGGGTCCACGGCCAGCGTCGCCAGCTGGCTGTCGAGGACCTCCTCCTCCGGAACAGCCAGCCCGGAGTCCGTGGGCGGTTGCACCTTCAGCGCCTCGGACACCATGCGACGGCAGGAGGGGCACGTGTCCAGGTGCTCGTCGACGAGCGCGGCCCTGTCGGAGGGCAGCGTCCCGAGCAGGAGGTCCATGAACGTGGGTTCGTCCAGACAGGCGAGGGGCATGGGAGGCACGTGGAGGGAGGCAGCACAGCAGGACTCACGGCGGGCGTCGAGTCACCCCCGGGACGTTTCATGCGTTGAAGGGTTGCCTGCTCGGCGGGTGGGACGTCGGTTCGCGAACGCACCCATCCCTATGTGTTGAGACAGGGCGCGCTTTCTGGGAAGTGTCCAGGCATGAGGGTGTTGCGACGTCTCGGATGGGCCGGACTGATATCCCTGGCGCTGCACGCCCTCATCTTCGGGCTGCTGTGGGCAGTGGACCCCGCGCAGTCGTCCGCCGGACGCACCGCCCGGCTGCGCGAGAAGGCGGTCGAGGTGGAGATCATCACCTCCCCTTCCGTCACTCCGACGCCCCCGGCCCGGGAGCCCGCCACCCCACCACCGTCCGGCATCGCGACACGTGAGCCGCCGAAGAGCGCCCCTCCTCCGGCACCGTCCCCCGCGAAGCCGCGTGCGCCAGCGAAGGACGCGCCGGCCGGGCCACCACCCGCGACCGCGACGCGCGAACCCTCGGAGCCACCGCCGCCGCCCGTCGCGACGCGAGAGCCGGCTCCTTCCGAAGACGCTCCGCGCGCGTCGGCGGACGACATTCCACGCCTGGACATCGCGACCCGCGCGCCCGCTCCAGACGGGGACCGGCCCCCAGGTGCCCTTCCCCCGAGCCTGATTCCCTCCCCCGGCTCGAGCAAGGGGGTCATCATCACGACGCCGGAGAACTCCCGGGGCGGAGGCCGCACGCTGCGCCCCGGCGACCCGAGCCTGTCCGCCGAATCCATCGCCGCCGAGGAGCACGCACGCGTGTCGGAGCGCGTGCAGGGCATCGTCGACGAACGCCGCGCGCGAGACCGTGTGGACACCGGCCGCATCCATCCCTACTTCGGCCAACTGCGCGCGCAGTTGGAGAAGCAGATGGACGCCCCGCCCCTCTTCGACATGCCCAGCTTCCCCAAGCAGCTGATGTACTCCTACGCGGAGAAGGCCCGGCAGTTCGGCGCCACCGGCTCCCCCGGGAGCATGCCCGGGCCTCGCAAGCCCCCCAAGCCGGGCGAGCTCCTCGCGAAGCGCGCCCGCGACGAGCCCGGCTACAACCGTCTGCGCGGCCTCTCCCAGGCGGGCGAGGAGCTCCAGGACTTCGCCCACGGCGTCAGCACCATGAAGCTCACCGTCACGCTGGAGCTGCTCCAGGGCCCGGACGGACTCCTGCGCGAGGTGAAGCTCATCAGCCGCAGCGGCAACCGCGCCTACGACGACTACGTGCTCCAGGCCGTCCCGCCCGCGCTGGGGAAGTCCGCCGCGCCGCCCCCGGACGCGATGGGCGTGCACACGGACGGCATCCGCAGCGTCTGGGCCGTGGAGGGCCGCGTCGTCTACGTGCGCAAGGTCAGCGAGATGAAGAAGGGCGCGGACAACATCTACCTCGCCGCCCTGACCGCCGCGGGACTGCTCGCCGGCAACTTCGATGAGACCACCGGCGAGGTCTACGTCATCGACGTGCGCAACCCGCACTTCGAATGCCGCTCGCGGCTGCTGCGCGTCTACTGACTCAGGGCGTGAACGCCGCGGGCCACCGCACGCCTCCGCCCAGGGGCAGGAGCGCCTCCGCCACGTCGAGCAGCGCTCCGTCCGTCCACCGCCGCCCCACCAACTGCGCCCCCACCGGCAGGCCCGCCGACGTGAGCCCCAGCGGGAACACCACGACAGGGCTCCCCGTCGCGTTGAACAGGCAGGTGAACCCGCCAAAGGCCTCCAGGTAGTCCCGAGGCACGCCGTCCACGTCCAACGGCGCCCCGAACGGCATGTGCGGCGGCGCGGCCGTCATCGCCACCGGCACGAGCCACGCGTCCCAGCCGGACAGGAAGTCCTCCAACAGGCCGATGTGCACGTCCCGCCGGCTGAGCGCCGTGCCGTAGCCCGTCATGTCCACGCGCGTGCCCTGCACGATGGCCTTCGCCAGCAGGTCCCGCTCGAAGGGCAGGAACTGCTGCTGGTAGCCCTCGCGCACGGGCGGAGGCAGGGGCGCGCCCACCTCGGAGCCCTCCATCAGCCCCCACACCTCCACCAGGTCCGTGAAGTCCTGTCCCGGAGGCACGGCCTGCTCCACGACGACGCCCTCCGCGCGGGCGGCGGCGGTGAAGCGCTGGAACAGCTCACGCGTCTCGCGGTCGGCCTGGAACGGCCCCAGCGTGTCCGCCCACGCCAGCCGCAGGCCCTTCAGCGCCCGGGGCTTCGCGGCCCCCACCGGCGCGACGGGCGGCACCTCCGGAGCGCGCGGATCCGCGCCCTCGATGAGGGACAGGATGAGCCGCACGTCCGCCACCGAGCGAGCCAGCGGCCCCGCGCACGCCATGTGGCGCACGTGGCGCGGCCCGTCCGGCGGGTCCGGGATGTGGCCGAAGGTGGAGACGCGGTGCTCCGTGGGCTTGATGCCCACGACGCCGCAGTAGGCCGCCGGCTGCCGGATGGAGCCGCCAATGTCGCTGCCCACCTCGAACGGCGTGAGCCCCGCCGCCACCGCCGCCGCCGCGCCACCACTGGAGCCGCCCGGCGTGTGCCCCAGGTCATGCGGGTTGTTCGTCCGGCCCCAGAGCGGCCCGTCCGTCTGGAAGTCCCCCGCGAACGGCGGCAGGTTCGTCTTGCCGAAGAGGATGGCCCCCGCCGCCTTGAGCCGGGCCACCACGGTCGCGTCATGCGCGGGCACGTACTCCGCGAGGGCCGGGTGGGCGGACGTCGTGCGCAGGCCCCCGGTGCTGAACGCGTCCTTCACCGTGAAGGGCACGCCGTGCAGCGGGCCCCACAGCTCGCCCCGGGCGAGCGCCGCGTCCGCCTCTTCCGCCCGCTTCCGGGCCTGCGCCTCGTCCCACGTCACGACGGCATTGAGCGCGGGGTTGTGTGCTCGCGCGCGGGCGAGGAAGGCGTCCAGCACCTCCACCGCGGTGACGTGACGCTCGCGCAGGGCGGCCGCCAGCTCCGTCGTCGTGAGGGAGACGAGCGCGCGTGCGCCCCCGGCGGTTCCAGCCCCCTGAAGCGGGACAGATGACTTCATGTGCGTGCACTCCCCCTGAGGCCGGCCCCGGCGGCGCGGCCCTCCCATGCCCAGGGTTCTACCAACTCCTCAGCGCGCCCGGGCGCGCGGAGCCGGCGACACCACGTAGGCGGACGCGGAGTCATCCACCTTCACTTTCGGTGGACGCCGGGACTCCTCGAAGAGGCGGTAGCCCGGCTCCAGGTCGCGCCAGAAGGCCTTCCGTGCGTCGGTGACACCGGACAGGGCCTCCAGCGCCGCGAGCCCCGCCGCGTCCAGCCGCCGTGGGAACACGTGCACCGGCACGTCGCGGCGCATGCTCGCGCGGGCCTCGGACACCATGACGTACAGCTCCTCGATGGGGCCGTCCTCGATGGCCAGGCAGCCGATGCTCACGCAGTCGCCGTGGATGTAGATGTCGCCCCCGGGCTTCGCGGCGCCCAGCTTGCGGTCCAGCGCGTTCGGGTAGCTCACCCGCATGGACAGGTGGTACGCGCTCTTCGGGTTGAAGAGGTCCACCGTATAGAAGCCCTCCGGGACCTGCAGGTCGCCCTGGGCCCGCTTGGGACCCACGTCGCCGGAGGCCGCGCAGACGGGGAAGGTGCGCACCTTCACCAGCGGCTGGCCCGGCTTGCCCGCCCAGACCTCCAGCTCGCGCTCGACCTTGAAGGCCCGCAGGTAGAGCTCCTCCGGCGGCCAGGACAGCCCCGCCTCCTTGAACGTCTGGACGAGACCGGCCGTCTGGCGCTTGCGGGCCGCCGCGACCCGGTCTTCCGCGTGGGCGCACAGCGAGGCCAACAGGACACCCCACGCGAGCAGGACCTTCATGGGCGGAATGCTCCTTTCGTGAAAACGGTTTGACGCCGGGCGGCCGTCAATCCGGTCCCTGGGCAGGGGTGGGCGGAGAACAGGCTACAGGCACGGGGGCACCCCTGGCCCCCTGCTTCCCAAGCTGCTAGCAAGCGGTACGTGGGCTTTCTGGATGACGTTCAGCGTAACGGCGATGGAAACCAGGGCCTGCCCGGTGTTCTCATCTCCAACGTGCATCATGGCGAGCAGGGGCCGCCGGTGTGCGCATCGACTGTTGCTCCCCGCCCCGTGCCGTTCCGGCCTTTTGCTTAAGAATGAATGACTCCCTCGAGACCCTCCTCGCCGACGGCATCATCGACGCCGTCATCGGCCAGCTGAAGACGGGGAAGGAGGCGGAGGTGTGGCTCGTCCAGCACGCCGGCCAGGTTGTCGCAGCGAAGCTGTACAAGGAGCGCCACGAGCGCAACTTCCGCAACAACTCCGGCTACAAGGAAGGCCGCGAGGTGCGCAACTCGCGCACGCGCCGCGCCATGGAGAAGGGCAGCCGCTTCGGGCAGGCCGCCGCGGAAGAGGCGTGGAAGAACGCGGAAGCGGACTCGCTCTACAAGCTGCACGCACAAGGCGTGCGCGTGCCCACGCCGGTGCTGTTCTACGAGGGCATCCTCCTCATGGAACTGGTGCGGGACGCGGAAGGACAGCCCGCGCCCCGGCTGGTGGAGGCTCCGCCCCAGACGCCCGAGGAGGCCGAGGCCCTCTACCTGGACCTGCGCGCCCAGGTGGTTCGCACCATGTGCGCGGACCTCATTCATGGGGACCTGTCGCCCTACAATATCCTGATGAGCGGGTCCGGGCCGACCATCATCGACTTTCCGCAGACGGTGGCGGCGGCGCGCAACAGCCAGGCGGAGTTCTACTTCCGCCGCGACCTGGACAACGTGCGGGATTTCCTGGCGGGCTTTTCGTCCCGGCTGGCGGGTCGCGCGGGTGACACGGGCGAAATCTGGAACGCGTACGTGCGGCGCGAGCTGACGCCGGACTTCGTGCCGTCGGGAGCGTTCCGCGAGGCGCCGCGTCGGCAGGGCGCCGGCCGTCAGACGTCCCGGCAGGAGCGGTTCCTCCAGCAGGAGGAGGCCCGGCGCAACGAGGTCCGTCCGGCTCCGGCGCCCGTGGCGGTGGAGGAAGGGCTCAGCGAGGAAGAGGCGGAGCTGCGCGCGCTGGAGGCGCTGGTGCTGCGCCAGGGTGGCGGCGAGCGTGGGCGGCCCGTCGTCACGGCGAGCCCGCGCGATGGGCGTCGGCGCGGTGGGTCGGGTGGCAAGCCGCCGCCGCGCACCGGCAATGCGCCGCGGCCCGGGAGCGGTGGGCCCCAGCAGAACGCGGGAGCGCGTCCGGCGCAGGGCGGTGGCAACAACCGGCCCAACGGCAACAACGGGCGTCCGCAGCAGGGCGGACCGCGCAACGGCGCTCCGGCGCAGGGTGCGAATGCCCCGGTGGCGCAGAGCGCGAATGCTCCGGCGGCGCAGGGCGATGCACGCATGAACGGCCGGCCCCAGCAGGGAGGGCCGCGCAACGAGCCGCGCCGCGATGGACGTCCGCCGCGCTCGCCCAACGGCGAGGCGCGCATGAACGGCCAGCCGTCTGCCGAGAACGGTCAGGCACCGCAGCAGAACAGCCGGCCGCCGCGCATGAACGGCCAGCCGTCTGCCGAGAACGGTCAGGCACCGCAACAGAACAGCCGGCCGCCGCGCATGAACGGCCAGCCGTCTGCCGAGAACGGTCAGGCACCGCAGCAGAACAGCCGGCCGCCGCGCACGACCGGTCAGCCTTCTGGCGAGAACGGTCAGGCGCCACAGCAGAACAGCCGGCCCCCGCGCATGAGCAGGCAGCCGTCTGCCGAGAACGGTCAGGCGCCACAGCAGAACAGCCGGCCTCCGCGCATGAACAGGCAGCCATCTGGCGAGATTAGCCAGGCGCCACAGCAGAACAGCCGGCCTCCGCGCATGAACGGTCAGCCAGCTGGTGAGAACGGTCAGGCGTCGCAGCAGAACAGCCGGCCGCCGCGCATGAATGGCCAGCCGGCTGCCGAGAACGGCCAAGCATCGCAGCAGAACAGCCGGCCGCCGCGCATGAACGGTCAGCCTTCTGGCGAGAACGGTCAGGCGTCGCAGCAGAACGGCCGGCCTCCGCGCATGAATGGCAGGTCTCGTGGCGGTGAGTCGGGCCTGAAGGGTCCGTCGCGCCAGAACGGTCAGCCGGATAGCGGCGAGGCTGCTGTGAACGGCCAGCCGCACGGCGGCGAGGCTGCTGTGAACGGTCAGGCGCAACAGCCGAACGGCAACGGCCGTCCGCCGCGCAACGAGTGGCGCGCGAATGGTCGTCCGCAGCAGAACGGCGAGCCGCGCCAGGAGGGTCCGGGAGCGCAGTCGCGCATGAACGGCCGGCCTCCGCGCAACAACGGCTCATTCCAGGACGGCGACCCGCAGCAGAACGGCGAGCCGCGCCAGAATGGCCGGGGTCCGGGCTCGGGTCCTCGCGAGGCGCGTAGCAACCTGCCCAACAACGGTCCCCGGATGCCCCGTCAGGGCCCGGAGCGCGGCGCGGGACGTTCGTCCCGGGGTTCCGCGCCCCAGGTGAGCTACGTGGCCCGTCCGCCCGCGGCTTCGTCCTCGAACCCCGAGACAGGATCCTCCTAGCCTTCGGTCAGGGGGAGCGCCCTACCAGGCCTCCCCGCCGCCGGCGCACCGCGAAAACCTGTCCGACCGTCGGACAAGTTTCGAGGACGCGAGGTCGGCCCCGGCGCCAGCCGGACCGTGGAAACCTGTCCGACGGTCGGACAGGTTTTGAACCACGCCAGCCGGAGGCTGCCGCGCCCTACTCCGCCTTCACCGGCGGCGGTTCCCGCGCCAGCTCCTCGCGGAAGAACCGGCTGCCCTTCGCGAGCGTCTCCATGTACGGGCGCACGTCCTCGCGGGCCTCCGGGCTCAGCGCCGCGAACGGCGTCACGTGCGCGTCCGGCACGTAGCGGAACGTCAGGTTGATGCGCCGCGTGCGGAAGTCCGGCAGCTCCGGCGGCATCACGTGCCCCGCGCGAGTGTCCACCCGCTGCACCCGGTGGAACGTCTGCTCCTTCCACTGCGCCCCACCAAAGAGCTGCAGCGCCCCGTCATCCAGCCACTGCTCCAGCACCACCGCATCCCGCTCGCCGGGCCGCGTGGACGTGACGAACTGGATGAGCGCGCGCTCGCCCAGCGACAGTGACGCCACCGGGCCGGGCTCGAAGTCCTTGTGCTCGCCCACGCGCGCGGTGTCCACCCAGCGCCCGTCCTCCAACCGGTTGCCGTAGAAGTTCACCAGGCACGTGTTGAGGTGCCAGCCCTGCGGCATGTCCGGGCCCCGGAACATCCGCCGCGCCAGCGCCTCCACCTTCGCAATCTGCCGCTCCAGCACCGCCGGGAACGGCTCCGCCTTCACGCAGCGGTCCTTCACGCCCTTCGGCGGCCGGTAGTAGTCCAGACACGCGAACTGCCAGTTGCCCAGCCAGTACACCGGCCTGAGCAACCGCCGCTGCTGCTGGCCTTCCGGCGGTGGGAAGTGCTTCGAAAAGCGCTCCTCCCACAGCGGGTGCAGCGTGCCCAGCCACGCCAATATCTCCGTGCGGTCCGCCGAGTTCAGGAAGCTCGCGTTGTAGTGGTGGCCCGGCGTGCGCTGCGCGGCCTTGCGCGCCAGCGGGGAACCCGGGCCCCTGTGGGGAGGCAAGGCCATGCGCTCAGGTCCTCACGCCTCGGAGGCGGCCACGTCCAACGCCAGTTCGATCATCTCGTCGAACGTCGTCTGACGGTCCTCCGGCGACAGGTGCTCGCCGGTGCGGATGTGGTCCGACACGGTGAGCAGGGACAGCGCCCGTGCGCCGAACTCCGCGGCCACGCCGTACAGGCCGGCGATCTCCATCTCCACCGCCAGGATGCCCATCTTCTCCAGCGTCGCGTTGAGCGCTTCCTGCGGGTGGTAGAAGAGGTCCGAGGTGAAGACGTTGCCCACGCGCACCGGCTTGTTGCGCTTCTCCGCCGCCTCCACCGCGCGCCGGGCCAGCGTGAAGTCCGCCACCGCCGGGAAGTCGTGCCCCATCACGCGCATGCGGTTCACGTTGGAGTCCGTGCCCGCGCCCATCGCCACGATGACGTCGCGCAGCTTCACGTCCGTGCGCAGCGCGCCGCAGCTGCCCACGCGGATGAGCACCTTCGCGCCGTAGTTCTTCACCAGCTCCGTCGCGTAGATGGAGATGGAGGGCACGCCCATGCCGTGCCCCATCACCGACAGTCGCTTGCCCCGGAAGGTGCCGGTGAAGCCCAGCATGTTGCGCACCGACGTGACGGAGCGCGCGTTCTCCAGGAAGCGCTCGGAGATGTAGCGCGCCCGGAGGGGGTCGCCCGGCATGAGGATCACTTCAGCGAAGTCACCGGGAGACGCGGAGATGTGCGGAGTTGCCATGGAAGCAGAAGCCTTTCAGCGTCCGGTCGACAGACCGGAGGGAACACCCGTGGGAACGGCCACCGGCGTCGGTGCCGGCGCGGCGGGAGTGCACGGGTTGGGCAGCTTGCCCGAAGCCGCGGGCGCCGTGTTCACCAAAGCGGGGGCCTCCGCCTGGGGAGGCATCCGGCGCGGAGGCAGCTGCACCGGCGGGGGGATGGGGCAGTGCGTGCACGGGCCCTTCAGCGGAATCACCAGCCGCCGGCCAATGCTCAGGAACGTGTTGCGCATCCGGTTGGCCTTCTTGATGGCCACCACGCTGGAGTTGTGACGCATCGCAATGCCGCCCAGCGTGTCCCCGTTGCGCACCTTGTACATCATGAGGTTCTGGTCCGGCTGGAGCGCCAGCAGCGGCGCCACCCGGCGGCCCAGCTCCTGCGCGCGGCCGTTGAAGAAGCGCACGTGGAAGTGGTCGCGGTGCCGGCGCGCGTGTTTGATCAGCGAGTTGAAGCCCGCGTTGAACAGCGAATCCAGCCACACCTTGTCCTCGCCAATGGACAGCGCGTAGTCGTACAGGACCTTCATCACGCGCTTGTCCACGAGGATCATCTGCACGTCGGTGTTGACCACCAGCGAGCGCACCAGCGCCCAGTTCATGGCCACGTCGATGTAGCGCTCCCGCTCGCGCTCGCGCACCGGCTCCGCGGTCGGGTAGTAGAAGCCCAGGTCGACGTCGCGACCGTTCTGGTGGCTCTTGTGCGGGCGCAGGTAGCCGCCGTCCTTGGTGGACAGGCGGTTGACGCGCAGCGTGGGCACGTTCGGGTACTGCGCGCGCACGGCGCGGATGGCGGCGGCCACGTAGTCCACCGTCTCCTGCGTGCCGTAGGCAATGTCCGGAGACACCACGAGCCAATCCTTGTCATCCGGCACGCGCACGCTGTTGATCTGCCGGCCGCTCTCCACGAAGCCGATGGACATGGAGCCCAGCGTGGCCGGGTCCTTCTTCCACGCCTCGGTGAGCGCTTCCTCGGACAGGTCAGCGGTGTACAGCGGCCCAGCGGGCGCGGCGGGCGCGAGCGGCGCCTGCATCTCGCCTTCCTCGCTCACGCCTTCGTCATCCGTGGCCGCGGTGGCCTCGTCGTCCTCGTCCTCCGCATCCACGGGGCAGGGGTTCTCCCGCACGGCGGCGTCAGTGACGACGGCGGCGACCTCCGCCGGAGAAGGCATCGCAACGGGGGCACCGGACGCGCTCACGGCGAGCGTGGACTGGGGCTCGGACGCGGCCGGAGCCGGGGCCTGCGCGGCAGGTGTCGCAGCCGGCGGCTCCACGGGCGGCGTCGCGGGCGAGGCCTGGACCGGGGCCGGAGCGGGCGCCGGGACGGGGGTGACGACACGCGCGGCGCAGCCGGCGCAGAACAGGAGGATCAGGAGTGAGGAACGCACCGGGCCGAAGGATGACCCGAGATGCCCGGGTCACCAAGCGCGGAGCGCGATTTTGACTGCGCGTGCGCACTCCTGCCTGCCTGCTTCAAGCGCTCCGTACGAAGCCTTCCGCCTCGAGCACCTGCGAGGCACGGCGAGGCGAGAGCACGTCGAAGGGCAGCCGCCGTCCACCGCCCATGGACAGCACGCGCTGGTCCTTGCTCACCAGCCACGAGGCCCCCGCGCGTGCCGTCAGTTCCAGGAACTTCTGATCATCCCGGTCCCGGCACGGCGGCAGTTCCATCGGTGAGCCTTCACCGTCCGCCACGCGCACGAGCGCGCCGTACGCGTGGCGCACCGTCCGCTGCGCGTCCGCCGTCAGCTTGAACGAGGGATAGGCGAGCACCAGCGCCAGCTCCTTCATCGTGTGCCGGTCCGCCCACGCCGTCAGCGCGCCCGAACGCAGCGCCTGGGCCAACGGCCGCGTGAAGACGTCATCAAAGACGAACATGTCCAGCACCACGTTGGTGTCCAGCACCACGAAACGAATGGCAGGCGCAGCGGAAGGCGTCTTCACGATGCAGGAACTTTCCGTCACCAACACCGCGGACACAACCCTGCCCTTTCACACGGCAATCACAATGCACGGAGAGTCCATGGCAGAAACCAGGAATAACCGACAAGAATGTATTTCGCTAAACCCCTTCCCCCTTGCCGGCCACCGCCGGTGAAAGGTCAGTCCATGAAGCCCTCGTCCCGTTCGCTGTGTCTGACGTTGCTGAGCGCCGCTGCCCTGCTGGGCGGCTGTGGAGGCGAGGAGGCGCCCACGCCGCAGGGTGAAGGCGTCATGGTGCCGCCGGTCCAGACGGAGGTCGCCGGCAACGGGCTGAGTGCGAGCGCCGCGTATTGCGACGACGTGACGACCTGGGACCCGGCCTGGGTGAAGTTCGAGGCGGACGTGCTCACGCTCATCAACCAGCGCCGAGCCGCGGGCGCCACCTGTGGCGGCGTGGTGAAGCCGGCGGTGGGCGCGCTCACGACCAATGACAAGCTTCGCTGTGCGGCGCGCAAGCACTCCAAGGACATGGGCACGAACAACTTCTTCAGCCACACGGGCTCCAACGGCTCCACGCCGTGGCAGCGCATGGGGTCCGCGGGCTACAGCTACCGGACGGCGGCGGAGAACATCGCCGCGGGCTACGGCACCGCGCAGGCGGTGGTGGACGGCTGGATGGCCAGCACCGGGCACTGCAACAACATCATGAATGGGGCGCTGCAGCAGTCGGGCATCGGCTACTACAACGCGCCGTCCAGCACGTACCGCGCGTACTGGACGCAGGACTTCGGCACGCCGTAGTTCCGCCTGAAGGTCGGAGGGCTATGCTTCGCGTCCCATGCCCTCCCCCTTCGCCGAGCACTTCCCCGCCCTGCGGTCCGGCTTCAGCTACCTGGACAACGCGGCGGGGGCGCAGGTGCCCACGCACTGCATCGACGCCATCCATCAATTCCTCTCGGGTGGCAGCTGCAACGTGGGCCAGCCCTACCCCGCCTCCCGAGTGGCCACCGCGCTCAAGGCCCGGGCGCGCGAGGAGACGGCGGAGTTCCTGAACTGCCGGCCCGACGAGGTGATGCTCGGGCCCAGCGCCACCGCGCTCACCTTCCAGGTGGGCCGTGCCGTCTCCCGCCTCTTCCAGGCGGGAGACGAGGTGGTCATCTCCGAACTGGAGCACGAATCCAACGCGGCCCCATGGCGCGCGCTGGAGGCGCAGGGCGTAAAGGTGAAGACCTGGTGCGCGAGCTGGCCGGAGGGACGGCTGGAGGCCTCCGAGCTGCGCAAGCTCGTCACGCCGCGCACGCGGCTGGTGGCGCTGTCAGCGGCGGCGAACTCCGTGGGCGCGACGCCGGACGTGGCCGCGGCGGCGGAGGTGGCACACGGATTGGGCGCGTGGCTGTTCGTGGACGCGGTGCACTCCAGTCCGCATCACCTGCCGGACGTGCGCGCGTGGGGCGCGGACTTCGCGGTGTTCTCGCCGTACAAGGTCTTCGGTCCGCACCTGGGTTGTCTGTTCGTGCGGCGTGAGCTCCTCGCGGGGCTGCCGGCGGACAAGCTGTGGTTCATGCCGGATGACGGTCCGCAAAAGTTCGAGCCGGGCACGGCGAACCACGAAGGCTGGGCCGGATGGTTGGGCTCGCTGCGCTATCTGCGCGACGTGCTGGGCGGGGGCCAGCCGGGGCGTGAGGGATTGACGCGAGCCTTCCAGCGCATCACGCAACTGGAACAGCCGCTGCTGGAGGCCGCGCTGGAGCAGTTGTGCCGGCACCCGCGCGTGCAGCTCTACGGGCCGAAGACGTCCGCCGGGCGCGTGGCCACCTTCTGCTTCAACGTGACCGGCCTGTCGCCGCGCGCCGTGGCCGAGCACCTGGCGGAACAGGGCGTGGGCGTCGCGGCGGGGCACTACTACGCGACGATGGCGGCGGAGGCACTGGGGCTCATGCCCGACGGCGCAGTGCGCGCGTCGTTGCTCCACTACAACACGGCGGAGGACGTGGGCCGGTTGCTCGCGGCTCTGGATTCGCTGCCCTGATGCCGGGAGACCCGATCCGTCGTCCATGAGTCCTGAGCCGCGCCCATCCATCAGGATTCGGGCTCGGCCCTCAAACGAGGGTGGGCCTCGATACTGGCCACGAACGCCTGTCCATGACGGAGTTGCCCACCCCAAAGGATGGCATTGGCCCATCCGCCCCCTACTTCCCAGAGTTCGGCGAACCAGGCATGGAGACTGGCATGAGCGCTCCATCGACGGGCCCAGACCTCGGCCGCAGCCTGCTCTCCGCTTCGAGACCAGGCGAAGAAGTGTTCGATCCCTTCGTGCTGGCGTAGCACCTGCTCGGCCGCGTCGGATGGAGCAGCAGCCGTCAATGCGGCCCCCAGCAATGCGAGCACAGCCCGCTCCCAACGCGGCTCGCAGGATTCCAGGATCCGAGCCGTTTCGGCGTGCGCGCCCACCATCCCGAGCACCAGCATGGCGCATCCCGTGGAATAGGACTCGGCGCCCATGGCCTCCCGCGCGAGGGGGACAATCGCGACGACCTCGCGGTTTTGCGGGTATCGATGCAAGTGAATGCTGAGCGCTTGCACGAGCAACAAGCAGAGGCGCGTGGCGGATGAGCGCGTCAGCCCGGTGACGCCGTGAATGGCGGATGAAATCGTGGCGGCGACCCGCGGGTCGTCGAGCTTCATGAGCGTCGCCAATACGGTCTTGTGAACCTCTGGATCCGTGTTGGCATCCAACCCATCCGCCACGAAGCGCAAGAGTTCGTCGATGACTGCTGGAGGATGGGGCTTCCATTCCGCAAGGGCTTTGGCGGCGGCCCGAGCAATCCCATGTTCGACGTGCTCCTCCACCCCGGGGCCGTTGTCGTGAGAATCCCGAAGCAATTCGACAAGGGCGTTGCGCCCCAAGTCCCAATGCTCTCGGGCCATCACCCCGACGAAGGCCTTCCGGACGAAGGAACTCTCATCGTGCGCATGACGTAGAAGGGCTTGCTGCTCTTCCGGCGAGGCACTTGAGGGGAAGGCACGAACGACAGCCTCCCGAACCCCGGCCTCGACGTCGGACAAGGTCCGGAGAAGGAGGCCGCGTGCATCGGACGAAGAATCCTTTGCAAGCGCCCGGACGGCTTTTATGCGAACCCTGGGGTCACCGATGGCCAAGGCCTGCGCTGCTTCCGTGACCACGGACTCTCCTGACACAGCCAGGGTCAGCAGACTGGCCTGTCCGAGCTTTCCTTCAGGGCGCTGTGCCCATTGACGCAGTCGCGCGCAGTCTTCAGGCGAAAGCCGCGGCACCGCGTGAAGCCCCTTTTTGTCCGAGGCCGTGCGCACGCACTGCTTCACGAGTGTGGCCAGCGGGACACCCATGGCCGCGCTCAGCTCCTCACGATAGGGCTTCATTTTATCGTTGGACCAGGACGCAAGCTCCTCGGCAGCCATGACGACGAACGCCCTGCGCTCCTCGGACCACCCCAGGCTCCGTTCGCGAAGAGCCGCCCCAAGCTCCGGCGCCGGAATGAGACCCGACAATGCGCCGAGACAACTCCCGATCCCATTCTGCGGGAGGGTGCCGAGAGCATCCACCATGCGAGGGGCAAAGATTGCGAACTGATGCTCCGCGATGATGCGCCAGGCGTCGTCGGAGGACACCTCCTCTCCAACATCGAGGAATGCTTCGACTTCCGCCACCCCTGGCGGAGGATTTCCCTCGCGCATGGCATCCGCCCATCGCCCGTACAGGCGACTTCTCCGGGGATGGGTGAGAATCCACGCATGGCCTTCTCGCCGTCGCCGAGCCACCACCCAGCCATCCAGCGCGGTGTAGGCAGCCTCATGGGGAGTGCCATCTCCAATCAAGAGATAGTCGGCGTACGCAGCATCCAGTACACCCTGATTGGCCTTTCGATACAATTCGCCAGGCGCGTCTTCCTCCGGTGGCTTTTCCAATGCCATCAGGATCCTGTCTAGAAGCGCCTCATGGTCAGGCGCCGGTCCACTCAGCGCGCCCTGGGCCAGTTCACCGACGGCATGGCCGCCAGCCTCAAGGGAATCATTGAGGCTCTGCGAATACACCGGACTCAGGTCCCATCCGAAACGCGAAGTCCACTCCTCGAACCCGCTCTCGTGCAGCGCGAGGCCTACCGTCCAGGGCCAGAAGTGGATGTAACGCTCTAGGATCCGCCGCGCGTCGGAAGACGCCTGGATGAGTTCATAGGTCGAGGGTTGCCAGTCTGGAGGGACCCATCTGAGTTCCCACCAGCCCGCATCCGCTGGCCTGGGAGGGTGCAGGAGGGCATCGAGCAAGAGCGCGATCGGCCCGCCTTCTGGCGCCCATCGGCGCGTCGCGTGCAACACCTCTACGAAGTTTCCGAACGGGGTTCGCAGCACTTCATCGAGAAGATGTTGCTGGATGCGGGTGGAGACCTCGTGGGGAAGGGAGGCACGTCTCGCATCGGGAAGACGGTCTGCGATCTCATAAGCCGCGTGGGCCTCTTCCTTGCCACACAGTTGTTCCAGCAACTCCCCCATGAGGTGGTCGGCCTCATCCGGAAGGCTGTCCAGGAACCGTCCCAGCCCCGTCACCGTCGTGGGGTGGGCACTCAGGCGCATGTCATTCCGCCGCAACCATCCAGCCTCAACCAGCCAATCCACGAGCCTCTGGATGGGAAACGGCTTCTGGGGTTGGCACTGCAGACGTTGCGCGCGCATTCGCACGCTCCCGAAGTCACAGGCCGCGCTCACGCAGAGCTGTGTCCATAGGAACATGGCCGGGCCCTGGGCCCAGCCCAACCCTCGAACCTCGCGCTCGAGCGTTCCGGACAACTCGCCCACTTCGGCGTCATGCAGGAGCTTCTCGAGGTCCAACTCGGGGTGTCGCGGCGCTGCGATCACGGCGGAGACAAAGCGATCAATGGAAAGGGGGACCTTCAATGTCTCGATGATCTCTTCACGATGCTTCCGGACAAACTGTCGCCGACCCACTGACGGAAGGGCTCGCGACTTTCGGTCCAGTATTCGCTGCCGGGCCGACGTGTCGTAGCTCTCGTAGTCGAGTGTCGCGCTCACCCGCTCAACTTCGGGCGGGACGCGACCACCATAGACGTCTCCCAGCAGGCCCATGCGGGTGGTGACAAGAAGTTTATGGGCAGTCCCGGAGACTCGTCGGAACAGGGTTGGCAACTGCGTGGCCCAGCCCTTCTCCGGAGTTCGCGCATCCTGTCCCCAGGGATCATCCACGCGGAACAGGAATGGGCCACCCTGGCCAAGGCGTTGCAGGATGTCTCCTGGCGAATCCGCGTGAACCACCTCGAAAGGAGGCGAGGCCGTCCGCAGCTTGAATGTGAGCATGTCCCCGACCAGGGTCTTCCCTGCGCCTGGAGGCCCTTTCAGAAGCAACCCGTTTCCCTTCGCCAGCCGCTCCTCGAACTGGTCGTAGCCTTGAGGCTGCACGAAGTCATCCATGTCCGCGGTTCGCGTGGGTGATCCTCCCAGACGGCGCAGTTGCTCAAGGATATCGTCTCGCGTCCATTGTAATGAACCATTTCCGATGAGCTTTGCATGCACGTCTTGCTTCAACAGCATCAAGGCTTCATCGAAACGTGTCGCCGGGACAAACAGCGCGACGTCTGGGCTCTCGAACAATCGACGAATGCGCGTCGTGAGTTCTGCGTGCGTCAGTAACTCCATGATGCCAATGCGGGAAGCAATTTCCTCGGAGGAGGCGCCTTCGGAGACCTCGAGTATTGCCTTCGGCACCTTCCTTGGAAGGCTCTCCAGACTGGGAACTACAAAGTCCCTTGAGTCTGAAGCGAACTGGCCGTTGGTGATCAGCACGTAACGCAGGGAGGGATCCGCGGCGAGCTGTTCCACCGGAACAGGGGACCTCTTGCGCGCGGGAGCTGTATCTGAGGGAGGGGGCGCCTCGACGATCTTCCGGAAGGCGGCCTTTCCCGTCCAGGCGCTCCCTCGATACTTGATCTGAAACAGGATGCGCGCTGAATCGAAGCGAATATTGGACGAAGCGTCCTCGACAGGGACGGCTTCAAGGTCGGCATGTGGCGCGGGTTCGATGACGACATACGGTACCTGGCGCTCAAAGATGAGATGCAGCGCGAGCCAGACCGTCGCCACTTCCTGATAGTCGTAACCCTTCAGGGCGGCCAGGCCGCCAGTCTCCTTGGATGTATTCGCGTCCATATCAAGGGTTCTTCGGCGCTGAGCCCCGGTCACGGCGCAGCAGCGCCCATCCAGCCGCGATGATTTCGCAGACACCGCTGAGGACGAGGCACCAGAGAGCAACCTCCATGACACCATCGTTTTCGCCGCTGAGGAGCGGCTCGCTCAACCCCATCCCCAGCACCACCGTCCCCAGGCCCGCGAGGAGCCCCAGGATGGGGGAATACCTGCGCTGACGGCCGGTGACGTTGAGGAAGAGCAGCACGAATCCCACGATGAACCCCAGCACCACGACGACGGCCCCCAGGAAGAAGACCGGCCCCGGGCCGTCACCATTCCCCCGGGCCCAGGCCGGGGACGCGAACAGGAGGCTGGCCATGCCGAGCATCCAAGAGCGGCGGACCTTCATCGCGGAGAGATATCGCATCCGCGAAACCCTACCACCTCACGCCTCCACGGGCGGAGGAGGCCGCTTCGCCGTCAGCGTCGCTCCCGCGGACGCGACGCTCACCAGCCCGACCGCCTGGAGGAACAGGGCGTAGGCGTAGGGAGGGGGCAGCGGCGTTCGTGCTAGATGGCATGTAATCCCATGCCAGACTCCCGCTACCTCTTACACGACGCGAGCGCTCCCTGCCCTGAGGCATCCCCTCGTTTGCGATTTTCCCTCGGAACTTGCTCGCTCCCCTACCCCATGCGCTCTCCGAGGGAAGTCTTCAAATGAGGGGATGCCTCAGGATGGGGCGGAGTACACTTGCTCCCTGCGGATGAGGAACTCGACGGGGAGTATGCAGGCCGACACGTTAGGCGCACGAGGGCAATCGCGAGGCGCACGTTCCGTAACGAAGGCGATTGATTCCCACACGGCGCATCTCTACGCCGAACGCTGGATTTGCACTATGACACGCAAGGCACGCTTGTTCTTCTTCGCCACCCTCTGCGTGGCCGTGGGGCTCTATCCCATCAGCTACTTCCTCATGGGCTCGACCTTCGGGATTCGTGCTTCAAAGGATGAAGGATTGTTGGCAGGCCTCGTCTGGAATGCGGCCTTCTACACGCACATCTCGATGGGTGGGCTCGCGCTAGCCGTCGGCTGGACTCAGTTTGTCGAGAGGCTGCGACTCAGGTACTCGGGGGCCCACCGGCTGATTGGAAAGGTCTACGTCGGTGCCGCCTTCCTGAGCGGACTCTCGGCGGTGTACATCGGCTTCTTCGCCACGGGAGGAATCGTCGCCGCATCCGGCTTCGTCAGTCTGGGTGTCGTCTGGCTCTCGACGACAGCTTCTGCCTATTGGCTCATCAAGAACCGGCGGGTCGAGAAGCACCGGCGCATGATGACTTACAGCTTCGCTGCTTGCTTCGCGGCGGTCACGCTGAGATTGTGGATGCCTGTACTGGTTCACTCGCTGGGCGACTTCATCTCGGCGTATCGAATCGTCGCCTGGCTTTGCTGGGTTCCGAATCTCTGCGTCGCCTACTTCATCACGCGCAGATGGCCCCCTGAGGCATCCCCTCATTTGAAGACTTCCCTCGGAGAGCGCATGGGGTAGGGGAGCGAGCAAGTTCCGAGGGGAAATCGCAAACGAGGGGATGCCTCAGGGCGGCTACTCCTCCGGGGCAGATGGGGGAGGCGCCAGCTTCTTGTCCTCGTTCGTGAGGAAGCGGGCCAGCCGCTGCGCCAGCGCGAGGCGAATATGGCCAGGAGTACTGCGGGGTCATCTACGCCCATGAGGGTCGCTACTATGCATCCTGGCCAGCTGCGCTGGAGACGCGGCGCCCCAGCGCGGAGAACAGCGACTTCAAGGATTGCCGCGTGCCGAAAAGAGTGGTGGATGAGCGGGGGCGAACGGCAATCCTCGCGGACTACCACACCCACCCGTGGCGTTACTCGTCGCTTTCCATCCAAGACCGCTGGAAGTCTCGCCAGCGCTACTCGTTCCGCGTGCAGATGGACGCCACATGCTCCGTGCAGATGTACATTCCGTACCTTGAGCAGGAACGCCCTGGGGAGGTCTACGTGAGAGACGGACGCCGCTGGGTGCTCATCGGGCGCGTCATGGACAAGGTGAATGGCATCATTCAACCCGTGCCGGAGGACTCCCGATGAAACGTGCGCCAATCCTCGTTCTGTCGCTCGTTGCGTTGAGCGGGTGCTCCCTGTTCCAGCGCTCGATGCGCCCACCCCATGCGCCTCCCGAAGAGGCCCAGAAATTCGTCTTCCCTGCCCTGCCCTTTCAGGAGGGCCGGACAACACTGCTGAGTGGGGACATCGCGACCGCCGTCCAACTCGCGATGGATGACTACCTCCCCCTGGACCGCAAGCCACCCAAGGACGCCACGCCGGTCGAACTGTGCCTCTTCCGTCGCGACATCTACCAGGTGTCGGTGGAGCAACTGCCGGACGGCATCGTCCTGGTCGGCATCTACGCGCGCACTGAAATCTGCGACCCGAACGACACAGGCACGGATGCCGGAGGGCTCTACGCCGTCGATGTGCGACGCGGACTCATCGTCGCGCAACAGCGTTAGCGGCTCGCCCACCACCGCGCCCGCCGAACCACCGCACCACGAAACCCTACCCCCTCACGCCTCCACGGGCGGAGGAGGCCGCTTCGCCGTCAGCGTCGCTCCCGCGGACGCGACGCTCACCAGCCCGACCGCCATCCATTGCAGGGGCGTGAGCTGCTCGCGCAGGAACAGCCACCCCACCACCGTGGCCACGCCGGGCTCCAGGCTCATCAGGATGCCAAAGGTGCGGCTGGAGAGCTGGCCCAGCGCCATCATCTCCAGCGTGTACGGCAACGCGCTGGACAACAGCGCCACGCCCACGCCCGCGGCGAAGAGCCCTGGCGTCATCCGCTCCAGGTGACCCTCGCTCAACATGAAGGGCAGCACCGTCAGCATGGCCACCACCATGCCCGCCGCCACGCCCTGCCCTTCCGGCACGCGGCGCGACAGCCTTCCTCCCGCCAGGATGTAGAGCGCCCAGCACGCGCCCGCCGTCAGCGCCAGCACCACGCCCAGCGGATCCAACCCGCCGGGGGTCGCCGTCCACGGCGTAATCAATACGATGCCCGTCGCAGCGAAGAGCACCCACACGAAGTCCAACGCCTTGCGCGAACCCACCACCGCGAGCACGAAGGGCCCCACGAACTCCAGCGTCACCGCGAGCCCCAGCGGGATGCGCGCGATGGCCAGGTAGTACGTGAGGTTCATCACGCCCAGCGCCACGCCATACGGAACGACGGCCGCCCACTGCGCCCGCGTGTAGCGCAACAGCGGCGGACGGAAGAACACCAGCAGCATCACCGACGCCAGCACCAGGCGCAGGCCCGCGGCGCCCACCGCGCCCAGGACGGGGAAGAGCCCCTTCGCGAGCGCGGCGCCCCCCTGCACACTCACCACGGCGACGAGGACCGCGGGAATGGGAGGCAGGGCTGAAACACGGCGTCCGGCGACTTCGCTCATGGCGCGGCAATCTAGCCAGGATGCCGCACGGATTCACCGGCTCAACACCATGTGGTGAGAGCGCACCCGAATGCGGAAGGGGCGGCCTGCCGTTCCCGCCGAGAGAGGCTGTTCCCAGGCCGGCCACGGCATCGGAGCAGGGTTGCTCGCTCGGCCCTTCACTGGCGCCTTCAAGGTCGCGCCAGCGTTGTTCACCAGGATGGGAAGTGCTTCAGGCTTTCCGTAGGCGGTGTCCTCGCTCGCAGGCCCGGGCGAGCGCGGCGATGAGAAGCGAGGCGATGAACAGGCCGGCGAGGATGGGCCACGCGCCGGGTTGCATCCGCCCCGACACGTCGAACATCTCGTTGCCGAGGTAGCTCACGAGGAGCAGCGGCGGCACGTAGCCCACCAGCGAGCCCCAGAAGTGGGTCCAGAACCCCACCTTCGAGACGCCAAGAAACCCGTGGAGCGCCTGCGGCATCCAGAGGACCCACCGCAGGACCACGACCGTCTGAAAGGCGTTCCTCTCAAGTGCAGCGTCGTACTTGCGGAGCCGGGCGGGAATCCTCGCGGAAACCCAGTCCTTCGCCACGAAGCGCGCGAACGAGAAACCCACCACGCTCGCGGACATCGTCCCAATCATCGAGAGCGCGAACGCTGTCTGCCACGGCCAGATCAACGGCGCCGCGACGATGAAGATCGTCCCGGGGACCCCGAACGGCTGGAGCACCGTGTACGCGACGATGAACGCGAGGTAGCCCCAGATCCCCATCTCGACGAGCGTGTGGGCCAGGGCCTTCGGGTCGGAGACCTGCGCGAAGACGCCGAAGTACCAGGCGCCCGCGAGTATCAGGAGCACCAGCGCGACGACGCCCAGCCTCGCGACTCGCAGCGAGCGAGTCGGCGCGCTCATGCGCCAACCCTGTTGATGTCGGTCGACTCGAGGATGAAGCGATCGGCCTTCCCCTCGACGACCCGGAGCATCGCGCGGCCGAGGTTTTCGGAGGTGGTGAACATGGACGGGAAGACCCGGATGAAGAACGGGATGAGCGGGTTGAGTGGCTTCATCAGGACCACCCCAACCTGATAGGCCCGCGTGCGGCTCCGGATGCCGGGACCCGCCCGGATGAACGCGGGGCGGACGGCGCCCGCGTGCCGGAACGGCATGGACTTCAGCGCCCCCTCCACGCGCTGCCGGACGCGCGCCCACATCGAGCTCCCGCCAGCGCCACCCGCGGAGCAGTAGCAGAAGGAGAGTCCGGGGTTGAGCCGGAGGAGCGCGCGCCCCCAGATGAGCGTCAGCTCCTCGGTCAATCGGGCGTAGGCAGCCTCGTCCAGCCCCACCGAGCTCACACCAATCGCCCAGATGCAGGCGTCGTAGCCAACGAGCTGGTCCTCGACGGCGGCGAACTCGAAGAGGTCGGGCAGCAGCAGCTCCCGCAGCTTCGGGTGCTCGACGCCACACGGCTGTCGCCCGATGCTCAGCACGGCTTCGACCTCAGGAGCATTGAGCGCTTCGCGCAGGGCGCCCGCTCCCACCATGCCGCTCGCGCCAAAAATGATGACTTTCACTTCCGCCTCCCCTTCTCCTTCGCGGGAGGGGTGAAGCGCGCCGCGAGGAGCTCTGTTCGTTTCTCCAGCACCGCCGCCTTGGGCTCGTCCGCGAGGAGGCCGTCGAGCGCGAGGAGGAAGACCTCGGCGCTCGCCTCATCGCCCAGGATGGAGGCCACGCACCGCAGCGCGACCTTGCGATGGAGTTCATCGGTCTCGGGATCGATCCGCTCGCAGGCCGCGAGGAACTCACCTCCCATGGACGTACCGACCATCTCCGCCCAGGGCTCGATCACCATCACGCGGCACACGTTGAGCAAGCGCTCATACGGACTGCTGTCCGGTGCGTTCGCCGCCTGCGTCGCCAGGGGATGGCGAGACACCAGCCAGTCCACGAAGACAGCCTTGAAGATGTCTTCCTTGTCCTTGAAGACCCGGTAGAGGAGCGTGCGCGAGAGGTGCGCTCGTTTGGCGATGTCCTCGAACGACGTCTTCGCGAAGCCAAAGTTGAGGAAGCACCACCGCGCGGCAAGCAGGATCTTCGCCCGGCGCGCGGCGGTCTCGTCCTCCGTCATCGTCGTCACCATGCGGACACTATGACAACGCACGCATTTATTGTCAATTTGACCCGACAGAGGCGGGCGCGCTCCAGGCTCCTGTCCGCAGCAGCGCCCGGCGAGCGAGGAAGCGAGAGACGTTCCACTCCGGCACCGTGTCCCGCTGGGCCAACCGCTCCTGGTGCTCCCTCAGCACGGTCTCCAGACGCCACTGGTCCCCATTCTTGAGTGTGGAGGCCGCCTGGACCATCCCGGGCACGGCGTCCGCGGACAGGTCGAAGAACATCTCGGTGTCCAGCGAACCGCCGGTGCGCGCGGACCGCTCCAGGTTGTGGCGGACGATGAAGGCCTCCGGGTTGAGGAAGTTGAGCACGAGGACCGAGCCCAGGGCCGTGGCGAACGCGCCCACCGCGAAGCGCTCCGGCTTCCACCACAGCGTCACCGCGCGCCAGGCCAGCGCCGCGCCCAGCGCCACCATGAAGACGTGCGTGTGCACGCGCAGCAGCGTGTAGCCGAACGCGTCCTCGTACAGCGAAAGACGCCGCATCGCCGAGGAGAGGATGATCAACGTCAGCACCACCATCAACGACGTGCTCGCGCGGAAGACCGTCTGCGCCACGCGCGTCTCGCGCCGCGTCCAGCGCGTCAGGGCCATCACCAGCGCCAGCGTCAGCGAGGCGACGACCACCAGCTCGAAGAAGCCGCGCCGCGCGTACTCCGCGAAGGTGTAGCCGGAAGCGGGCGACGACGCGTCGCCGACGAACAGGTACGCCACCTGGAAGGCCGCGAAGACGAAGAACAGCGCATTCACGGCGAAGATGAGCGTGAGCGCTTCGATGAGCCCCAGGCGCGGCGTGGCGGACGCCACCTCCGCATCCCCCAGCTCCTTCGTGGCGCGGCGGCGCAGCGCATGCCCCAGCACGCCCGCCGCGACGCTCGCGCCGAACGCCACGCCGATACCGCGCGACATCAGCGTGCCCAGGTCCATGTCGAACGACAGGAGCCGCTGCATGGTGGAGGAGAAGATGCCGTCCGCGGATTCCAGCAGCAGCCCGAACACGAACAGCACCGGCAGCGCCAGCAGCAGGCCTCGCGTCAGCGCACCCAGGAGGCGCGAGTGGGTCTTGAGCCCCCGCATGTCCACGCTATCCCTGACGAGCACCGGCGGGTAGAGCAGGCTCTGCGCGGCGGAACCGAAGAAGACGACGATGTAGTCGGTGAGCCCCAGCCGCTCCACGCGACCCGCGGCCCAGAAGTGCGACAGCATCATCAGGAGCACGGCCGCGGTCATCACGTTGAGCGGCAGGAGCCAGGAGCTGTCCCGCACCGCCACGAAGACGCTGACCAGCCCCAGCGGCGCCAGCAGCCACGCATTGGGCCGCGCGCGCTGCCAGCCTTCGCGTCCGCCCAACCACGCGAGCGCGCCCACCAGGACCGCCACCAGCAACGGGAAGCCCAGGCCCCAGCGCGCCCTTTCGAGCAGGACCTCCGCGAGCACACCCACGGTCAGCGACGCCGCCAGCGTCCGGCGAGGGGCGCGCACCCAGGGCAGCAGGGGCCGGGCCGGGGCCGCGACGGAGGGAGCGGGAGAAGGAGGAAGCGGAGACAGGGGAACGGACGGGTTCATGGCGTCGGCACCTCGCGGGCGCGACAGCACCCGGAACAACGCCAGGATGCTCACGCCCGGCGGCACGGCTGGGGGCCTCGGGGGCGAGCGGTCGCGGAGCCACGCTGAACGGCGCCGCCCCTCCCGTGGCCGGTCGGCACGGCCCGGGCCCGGAGCGACGGGCCATTCCCACCCGGGGTCCGCATCACAGGTACCGGGAGTCCACGCCCTGGACGAAGATGCGAGCCGCGCCGCGTCGACGGACACTCCGGGCCGGTCCGCGCGGCGTCCGGGAAGGCCCGATGTTAGGTTGCCGCCCCGATGTCACCCCCGCCGCGGCTCCCCTTCCGCTTCCGTCCCCGCTCGACCCTCGCCCTGTGGGGCCTGGTGCTCGCGTTCGCGGGCTGTGACGGCCGGTCTCCTCAAACCCAGTCGATTCCGGACGCCGGGTCCTGCGTCCAGGGCAACTGCCCGCAGCCCGACAGCGGAACGCCGGTGGATCCATCCGGCACCCGCGTGCGCATCGCGGCGTTCAACGTGCATCGCCTCTTCGACACCGTCTGCGACACGGGCTCCTGCGGCGGCACCAACTACGAGGAGCTGCCCACGCCGGAGCAGTTCGACGCGCAGGTGGGCCAACTCGGCCCGGCCATCACCGCGCTCAACGCGGACATCGTGCTCCTGGAAGAGGTCGAAACGCAGAGCTCGCTGGATGGGCTGCTGAAGAAGGTCCCGCAGTTCCCCCACTCGATGCTCGGGGAGACCTACACCCGGGCGTCGGTGGACGTGGCGGTCCTCTCCCGCCACGCCATCACGGAAGTGCGCAGCCACCGCAACCAATCCCTCTTCAGGCCAGATGGTTCGTCCACCCGCTTCTCGCGCGACCTGCTCGAGGTCCACGTGGACGTGGACGGCACGCGGGTCATCGTCTTCGCGGCGCACTTCCGCTCCAAGGTGGACGACGATCCAGGCCGCCGCGTGGCGGAGGCCAATGGCGCGCGGGAAATCATCCTCGATTCGGCGAGGGAGTTCCCTGACGCGATGATCGTGCTCGGCGGAGACCTCAACGACATCCCCGGCTCGGAGCCCATCAACGCCCTGGACCAGGCCCTGCTGCGCGTCGCGAAGGACCGGCCGGACAACGAGACCTGGACGTATTTCTATTCCGGCAGGGGCCAGGCCATCGACCACCTCTACCTCGCGCCCAACGGGGGCGGCGTCTATGTGCCGGGCTCCTTCCGCGTGGCCCGCGAGCCCACCGGCGGCTACGGCGGCTCCGACCACGGCGCGGTGTACGCGGACTTCGCGCTCACCCCTCCCTGAAGCGCGCGGGACGGCGAGCCCCGCACACTCCCCCGCCCTGTCAGCGCGGTGCCTGTGGACCACCGCACTCGGAAGGCCTCGCATTGACGAGGCAATGACAGCCAGGGAGGAGCCGGGCTCGGCGGCCGATTTCCAGCCCGGCCCCCCTCCCTACCTTCCATGCCATGAAAGCAAGCTCATGGCGCATGCGTGCGGCACGCCACCCTCGGGTGCACAGGCATCCCGTCCTGGAGGGCAGGCCATGATTGAGGTGCGCACCTTCGAAGGTGACGCCTCCGAGGCGTCCTGGTTCCTCAACCGCGTCTGGCAATCCACCTACGGCAAGACGGCCCCGCTCCCCGTCTGGGACTCGCGCTTCTGCGACTGGCGGCTGTTCCGCGGCGGCCAGGCGCCACGCGACTACCTGCTGGCGGCGTACGAGGGAAAGACCTTGGTGGGCACCCTCTTCGCGGAGCCGGCGAAGCTGCGCCTGGGACGCCTGGAAGTGGACGGCAGCTATGGACTGCGGGCCACCGTCACGAACTCCCACCGAGGGCAGGGCATTGGCGCGAAGCTCGCGCACGAGCTGCTCCGGCGGCACCAGGACCGGGCGGCGCGGCTCACCCTGGGCTTCACGACCACGGAGCCCCGCCCACCGGGCTTCTGGAGGCATGCGTGGAACACGCGCCTCTTTGGAGGCCTGGGGATGTGGATGTATGCCTTTGATGCGCGAGCGCTCGCCCGCTGGTCGTTCACGGACAACGAGCGGAGGCTGTTCACGCTGGCGCACCCCTTCCTGCGGCACCGCTTCCGGGAGGCGGACGGACAGGGCATCCGCCCCTACCAGCCGGCGGACCTGGGCCGCTGCACGGCGTTGGTCCACGACATGCTGCGCCCGGTGACGCTGGGCTACACGTACACGACCGAGCAGCTGGCGGCCCAGCTCCAGTACCGCGACGTGCCCCGGACCTTCGTGCTGGAACAGGAAGGCGAGGTGCGCGGGCTGGTGAGCTCGCACAGCCTGTTGATGACGGGCGTGGGCGAGCTCACCGCGGAGGTGGTGGACCTGATGGCCTTCCACGCCTCCGTGTCCACCGAGGACCGGCAGCGGCTGCTCCAGGTGGCCATGCAGGACATGGAGCGCCGGGGCGTGGCGTTCGCGGGCATGTTGCGCGGGCCCGGCACCGCGGCCTGTCTGTTGTTGCGCTCGGGCTGGGTGCCGCTGCCCCGCCGCGCGAAGGTGACGTGCCTGATGCCCATCTGCGACCTGGACATGCCCGCGGACCCGTGCGTCTTCACGCACCTGCGCTGACGCGCGAGCCCTGCACCTTGCGCAACAGCCACACGGCAAGGCGGGCCACGGTCCGCACGCCCCGGCCCGCGCAGACGCACAGCGCGGGGATGACGAGCAGCAGGTACTGCGGCCACTTGGTGTTCCACAGCAGCAGGAACACCAGGCCCACGACGGCGGCCCATGCCCACACGGGCCGCTCGCGCCACGTCCGGGGCAGGCCCAGCACCGCCAGCGGCAACAGCGCCCGTGCGTTGAAGTGCGTGAGGTAGATGCCCGGGTCGGAGCCCGACAGCCACGTGTCCATGAGGAACACGAGCGGCTGGTACCAGGGCAGCCCAGCGCGGCGCACGTGCTCGTTGTGGGAGTAGTTCCAGTGGAAGGTGATGGACTCCCACAGCGACGCGAACGGAGACGCCCACAGGGCCGGGTTCACCAGGATGAACACCGCCGCCGTGGACACGACGATGGCGGCCCACGGGCGCCACCGCGTGCGCGCGCCCGATATCAGGAACGGCAGGAACGTGAGCCCGCCCACCAGGCCATAGGGATACTTCCCCGCCGCGGCGAGCCCCAGCAGCGCGCCGGACATCGCCGTCCATCCCGGCGCGAAGCCCCTTCGCCGGGCGCGTTCGAACGTCAGCAGCGCGAGCACCGCGAGCAGCCCCGGCACCGCCTCCAGGTACGCCTGGGACGTGTACTTCGTGTGGTACGGGTCCCACGCGAGCAGGAGCGCGCCCAACGGATCCACGAGGGCGACGAGCCCCACCTGGAGCACCCCGGCCACCGCGGACAGGCCTCGCGTCACGTTGAACGAGGGGCGCGCGGCGTCCGGGATGGGCCGGCCCATGGGGACGTCCCGCCAGTCCGGCTCTGGAGCGCCCGTCACGCGCACGGCTTCGGCGAAGAGCAGCTTTACCAGCGGCGGGTGTTCGAAGTTCTCCCGGAGCGCGCCGATGTCGCCCCAGCGGCCCTCATCCAGCATCCCGGCGTAGGTGAAGGCGATGGGCAGGTAGACCGCCTCGTCGAAGTCCTGGCCCAGCCGTTCGACTGCTCGGGAGCGCTGCCAGACGGCGACCACGATGGCGACGAGTGCGACGAGGAGGGCCAGCAGGCGCGTGCGGGACACGCGCGCACGGATATCACGAACGTGCGGCCCGCCGAGCAGCCGGGGCATGGCCCTGGTGACGCGCGGCCCGACGCCCCAGCTTTGGAGCATGAGAATCGCTCGCATCCTCACCGTTGCCGCCCTGCTCGCGGGCGGATCCGCCATGGCGAAGAAGAACGACACCGTGGAGCTGCGGACGCCCCGGACGACCGTGCGTGCGAACGTCGACGCGCAGGGCCTCCAGGGTCCGGACCTGAAGCTCCAGCTGTCGGACAACGCGCTGAAGGGCCAGGCCTTCCAGCGCCCCGTGGACCTGAAGCTGTCGGAGCGGCGCATCGAGGGCACGGTGGGAGAGAAACCCGTGGACCTCACCGTGGCCGAGCGTCCGGACGTGGTGGAGATGATGGGCACCTTCGCGGGCGAGCCCTCGTCGCTGACGCTCAGCCCGGACGCACTGATGGGGTCGGTGGGACCGTGTGGCTACAACCTCGTCATCGAGCGGGACCGCAAGCACTACCGGGGCACGCGCGCCTGCGGCGACCTGCGTGAGAACGACGTGTTCGTCTCCATCCCGAAGTCCCTGGAGCGGGAGTCCGCGACCGGGCGCATGGCGGCGCTGAGCGTGCTGCTCGCCCATCCGTGAGCACGGCGATGGTGCGCGGGGCGCGGGTGTAGTGAAGTCCACGCCGTGTCCACCCTTCCCTCCGGCGTCGCGCCCGAGCGCACCATCGGGCCCTTCCAACTGCTGGCCCTGGGCGTCAACGGCATCGTGGGCGTCGGCATCTTCTTCGCACCCGCGGAGGTCGCTGCGCAGGCGCCCGGTCTGGGCGCGGTGTGGGCCTTCGCGCTGACGGGGCTGGCGCTGGTGCCCGTGGCGTTCGCGTTCGCGGTGCTCGGCCGGCGGTTCGACTCGGATGGCGGGCCCGTGGTGTTCGCGAGGGCGGCGTTCGGCGAACGCGTGTCGTTCCTCGTCGGCTGGGTGGCCTACGTCAGCGCCTTCCTGAGCACGTCCGCGGTGATGGCGGGCCTCGCGCGAGCAGTGGCGCCATCGGTGGGCCTGGGCGGGCCCATGGGCGAGCGGCTGCTGGCCTCCGCGCTGGTGACGGGCCTGGCGGCGCTGGTGGCGTCGGGCATCCGAGTATCGGCGAGAACCTGGACAGCGCTCACGGTGCTGAAGCTCGTGCCCCTGGCGGTGCTGTTGGGTGCGTTCTTCTTCCTGACTGACAGGGATGTGCCGCCACCGCTGCCCGCCACGGGAGCGTCCTGGCTGAAGGCGGGCCTGACGGTGATGTTCGCCTACCAGGGCTTCGAAATCGTCCCGGTCATCGCCGGACAGGTGCGCGCCTCCGAGCGCACGGTGCCCATGGCGACGGTGGGCTCGCTGCTCCTGGCGATGCTGCTGTACGTGGGGCTCGTGTGGGCGTGCGTCGCGGCGCTACCGGACCTGGCGCGGGCGGGGGCCCCGCTGGCGCAGGCGGCGGGGGTGTGGGGCGGAGCGGGGCTGGAGCGGTTGGTCGGCGCGGGCACGAGCGTGTCCGCGCTGGGCATCTGCGTGGGGATGATGGTGACGACGCCGCGCTACCTGTCCGCGCTGGCCTCCGGAGAGCGTTCGCTGTTCGGGCTGGAGCGCATGTCCGCGTCGGGCGTGCCCATGCGGGCGCTGGCGGTGACGTGGGCGCTGGTGTTGGGGTTCGTGAACCTGGGGGACTTGTCGGAGCTCTTCGCGCTCTCCGCCATCGCGGTGCTGATGCAATTCGGTGTCACGGCGGCGGCGCTCGCGGTGCTGTCGCTGCGGCGGGAGCGGAACCTGCGGCCGGTGCACGCGCTGCTGGCGGTGCCCACGCTGGTGCTGGGGCTGACGCTGGTGGCCTTCGGCGCGAGCGCGCGGGAGGCGGCGGTGGCGTCGGTGGCCGTGCTCGCGGGTCTGGCGTTGATGCGGCTGTCGCGGCCGAGGGAGCCAGCGCCCGTCCGCCTGCCCTGACGCCTTCGCACGTCAGGAGAGCGGGCAGGCCTTGGGACAACCCGGCACGTTGTGTTGCGAAGGAGGGACCGGGCCGGGACACTCGCGAGGCGATGCTCGGGTATCAGGCGAATGCGCAGTGGCGGGACATGTCTGACTTCGTGGTGCACTTCACGAAGCCCGGGCCCCCGTACCACGATGCCTACCAGAACATGATGAGCATCCTGGGAGCGCGCACGCTCATCCCGGGCGCGGAGGGGTTTGGCATCGCGCGGCGGGAGGCGGCGGTGGCGGACCGGCACCGCTCGGTATGCTTCAGCGAGATTCCGTTGGATCAACTCGCGAGGCTGGTGCAGCGCCGGAGTCTGTACGGCATCGCCTTCCGGAAGAGCTTCATCCTGTCGCAGGGCGGAGGCCCTGTCTGGTACGTGCAATACGGCTCCCCGGCACACCTGGCGATGAAGCACCAGTTGGACCAGGCCCTGGCGGCGAAGGAGCCCCAGAAGGAGCCCGTGTGGGCGGTGACGCCCTTCGTGGACATCCAGGGTGACGCGCACAACGCGCCCTACAGCTACCGCTTCGACTGGGAGCGGGAGTGGCGCGTCCCAGGCCTCATGCGCTTCACGGAGTACGACGTGGCGGCGCTCTTCCTGCCAGAAGAGGTCCACACCGTGGCGAGGGACTTCTTCGCCTGGGCCGTCCGCGAACGCGCGGGTCCGGGCTACTTCTGCCCGGTGTTGGATCCGGGGTGGAAGGCGGAGCAGATCATGGAGGCGCTGGCGAAGCACACGCAGGCGCCGGTCGCGACGGAGCGCAAGAGCGCGCCGGGGTGACCCGCCTCAGGGCTTGTGCTTCTTGAGCCGTCTCTCCAGGTGGGCAACAGGCGAGAAGAAGTAGGCCCGTGCGACCTGCTCTCTCTCCAAGAACCCCGCGGCTTCGAGGTCGAGCAGGTCCTGTCGGGCGGTTTGATAAACCACTCCGTGCCGACGCCGGTGCGACTGGATGTCGTAGCGCGCGGTCGGATGGTGGAGGGCATGCGCCAGCAATTCCCGCTGCCGGGGATTGAGGCCCGAATCCTCCTTGAGGAGGAGATCCACCTGCCGGGCCTCTTGCCCCTTCCGCTCCAGATACGCGTAGAGGTCATCGGTCGCGCGTTGGATGACGTCCAGTTGGTGCAGGAGGAAATAGGTGAGGTCTCCCCGGTCCGTCTCCGTGAACAGGAACGCCCGGCTGTATTGCATCTGGGCGCGCTGGATGATCCGGGAGATGGAGAGGAACTCCGCGATCCAATATCCCTCCCGGATCATGCACCAGTAGAACAGCGCCCGTGCGGTGCGGCCGTTGCCATCCACGAAGGGATGGTCATAGGCGAGCATGAAGTGGATCACGATGGCGCGCACGACGGGATGGATGAAGACGCTCCCATCGGAGCCTTTCGCGAACGCACAGAGCTTCCGCAATCGGGCAGGCAGTTCACTGGCATCAGGGGGGACATGGAGGATCTCTCCACTCGCCCGGTCCTGGACCGTGATGGGCTCATCGCCGCGCCGCAAGCGGCCCTCTTCGCCTGGGTCGAGCGTGTCACGCGTGATGGTTTCGTGAAGCTCCAGGAGCAGTGAGGTCGTCAGAGGCACATGCGCATTCCGGCGCATCAGCTCCATGGCCTGGAAGTTGTTGAAGATCATCCGCTCGTCCTTGGTCCGAGGCGGACGTCCCTGCTCCAGCATCTCCCTGGCGACCTTTCGGGTCGTGGAGGCACCCTCCAGCTGACTGGAAGTGATGGCTTCTTCCATCAACGATTCGACGATGTATCGATCCCGGACGCCCGCATTGGCCAGCTGAGGGTCCGCCAGCTCCAGCCCCTTTCCGAGCTGCCGGTCTATCCGGTGCAGGCCTGAAAGGAGCCCATCAGGACGGGTGAATGAGAACGGCTGCCCCGTCTTATCCAGGAGCGGCAGGTCGGCGCCCAACGTGGTTCGCGCGGTCTTGACCCGGTACCACCACTCCTCATGCGTCATGCCCTCGGGCGCGGGATGCCGGCGAAGCTCGTCCCAATGGAGATAACGCCCGTCGAGCTCTGGCCCCACGGCCTTGTGATCCAGCAGAGCGACAAGGCGCTCCTTCCCTGACCTGGCAACCGTCTGGATGAATGCATGGAGGTCAGGAGGTGTCGCAGGGAGTCGCATGGGCTTGAACTACCAATCTACTACTAATTCCACTGAGAATTAGTAGCGCCCTACCGCACGCGTTCGATGCGGTGCTTGCGGCCCTTGATGCGGCCCTCGCTCAGCCGCTGGAACGCGACCTTCACCACGCGCTTGGAGACGGCGACGAAGGCGTGATGGTCGTGGATTTCAATCTTGCCCACGTCCTCCGCCTTCAACCCGCCCGCCTCGCCCGTCAGCGCGCCCAGGATGTCTCCGGGCCGCATCTTGTCCTTGCGCCCCGCGGAGATGGACAGCGTCTCCCAGCCGGAGATGAGCGACACGCCCGGCACGTTCTCCGGCACCAGCGCGTCCACGTCCCCCTTCTCCAGCTTCACGCCCGTCGTCCCTTCGATGTCCTCCACCTTGCGGCTGTCCGAACGCGTCACCAGCGACAGCGCCAGCCCGCGACGGCCCGCGCGCCCCGTGCGGCCGATGCGATGCACGTACGCTTCCGGCTGCTGCGGCAATTCGTAGTTCACCACCGCGTCCAGCGCCTCCACGTCGATGCCCCGGCCCGCCACGTCCGTGGCCACCAGCACGCGCGTGCTGTGATTGCGGAACTTCGCCATCACCCGGTCCCGGTCGAACTGCTCCAGGTCGCCCTGCAACCCGTCCGCGCTCACGCCCGCCTGCACCAGCGCGCGCGTCAGCTCCACCACCACCGCCTTGAAGTTGCAGAACACGATGGCGGAGGCCGGCTGGTGCTGGCGAAGGAGCCGCAACAGCAACACCTGCTTCTCCTCCGGCGTGCACGCGTACCCCACCTGCTGGATGTCCGGCGCGGCCTCCTCCTGCGCCAGCGACACCCGGACGGGGTCCTTCTGGAACGCGCGGCTCAGCTTCTCGATGTCGTCCGGGAACGTCGCGGAGAAGAGCACCGTCTGCCGCTTCGAGGGCGTTGCCCCAAGCACCCGCTCCATGTCCTCCCGGAAGCCCATGTCCAGCATCCGGTCGGCTTCATCCAGAACCACCGTGGCCAGGTGCCGCGTGTCCAGCACCTCGCGGTCCAGCAGGTCAATGATGCGCCCGGGCGTCCCCACGCCGATGTGCACGCCCTTCTCCAGCGCCTCCACCTGCGGCCGGATGGGCTGCCCTCCCGCGAGCGCCAGCACCTGCACGCCCGGCATCCGCCGAGCCAGCCGGCGAATCTCTCCCGCCACCTGAGCGCACAGCTCGCGAGTGGGGCAGAGCACCAACGCCTGGAGCCGGCGGTCCTGCGTGAGCTTCACCTTCTGAAGGATGGGCAGCGCGAACGCCGCCGTCTTCCCGCTGCCCGTGCGTGCCTGGCCTACCAGGTCCTTTCCCTGCAACAGCACCGGGATGCTCTGTGCCTGGATGGGGGTGGCGGTCTTGAACTCCAGCTCCTCCAGCACCTGGAGCAGCGGGGGCGACAGCGAGAGCGCGGAGAATTCCATCGGAGCCTCGGGGGACGGAGGCACGGGGCGCCTCGGGAGATCGCGCCCTTGTACCAGCCTTCCCACGCCGGACAAGCCCGGCGCCCCCCTACCCCGCCCAGCCCGCCGCCTCGCTCGCCGTCGCCTGGGCCAGCTTCGCCGCGGCCGCCGGGTCCACGCGCGCCGTGACGAGCACCCCGATGACCGCGCCCAGCAGCAGCTCCACCCGGCGCGCCACCGTCTTGCGAGGCAGCACGCCCGCCCGGGCCGCGCCCTCCAGGGCCCGCGCCAGGTGGCCTCGCAGCAGCGCCCGGTAGTCCTCCACCGCCTGCTTTGCCTCCGCGTCATGCGGACCCAGCTCCGTCGCCGTGTTCACCAGCAGGCAACCCCGCCGGGTCAGCGCTGGCGGCGCGGTGGCCATGGTCGCCGCGAGCGACTCGAAGTACTCCGTCACCTGCGCCAGGCCCGGCGCGTCCTTCGCGAAGACACCCAGGCGGGGCCCGATGACCTCCTGGAGGTACAGCGAGATGGTCCGCGCGAACAGCCCGCGCTTGCTGTCGAACGTCTGGTACAGGCTGGAGCGGTTCAGCCCCGTCGCGGCCTCCAGGTCCGACAGCGACGTCGCCTCGTAGCCGCGCGACCAGAACACTCCCAACGCCGCCCGCACCGCCTCTGTCTCGTCGAACGCCCGCGTCCGCGCCACGTCACCCTCCTTGACAATTCTGAACTGACCGTTTCAATATGAATTCGGAACTGACTGGTTCAGAATATCCCAACCCCGGAGGGGGAGTCATCATGTCGCCACTGGCACAGGTCTTCGCGGTCATCGCCGCGCTCATCCACGTGTTGTTCTTCGTGATGGAGAGCATCGTCTTCTCGCAGCCGAAGGTGTGGAAGCGCTTCGGGCTGAAGTCGCAGGCGGACGCGGACGTGGTGAAGCCGATGGCGCTCAACCAGGGCTTCTACAACCTGTTCCTCGCCGTGGGCGTGCTGGTGGGCGTGGCGCTGGTGCACTCGGGCGCGGTGGCGTCGGGCGTGGCGGCGGTGGTGTTCGGCTGCGGGTGCATGCTGGCGGCGGCGGTGGTGCTGGTGAGCAGCAACCGGAAATTCCTCGTGGCCAGCATCGTCCAGGGCGGGCTTCCGGCGCTGGCCATCTCGCTCGTCGTCTTCTGAGGGGCGTTGCGCTCAGGGCGTGACGGTCTCGAAGACGTCGGCGTCTGGAAGGGTGAGGACGGTCCGGCCCGCTTCGCCCAGCTTCTCGCGCGGGACGTCCCGGAAGCGCTGCACGAAGCTGGCGGACGGGCGCAGAGTGAGAGCCTGGCCGGTGTCGCGGTTGCGGAACGTGGTCGCGACGTCCTCCGGCGAGGGTGTGGTCTCCAGCGACAGGTTGAGCTTGCCCAGGCTGGCGCCGGTGGCCGCCGCCGCGCCGTCCGCGACGCAGGTGTATTGGACCTTCGCCGGGCTGTGATGGACGACCTCCAGCTTGAAGCTGCCCCGGGGCAGGCCCAGCTGCCGGAGCGCGTAATCGCCCATCCGGTAGCCCGCGACCGCCCACGGCCCCGCGCCACCATGCACCAGCGCCACCCGTTCCAGCGCGCCCGGTTCAGCGGGTGCGGGCACGGTGGGCTTTGCGCCCGCGCAGCCCAGGGTGAGGCCCAGCGTGACGGTGAGCAGAAAGTGGCGGCGCAGGGTCATCGGTGGCTCCGGTGAAAGACAGACGGAGCGTTCTACCCGCAAGCGGCGAGCCATGGCGACACATGGCTCCGGCCATACCGTCTGCTCAGAGCGCGTAGCCGACCATCAGTGACGCGGAGGCCCTGGGCACCAGTGCCGTGCCGGAGTCTCGCTTCGCCATGACGCCTCCGGCGGAGGCGCTCAGCAGCATCGACAGGCGGCTTCGCACGTCCAGCCGCACGCCCCCGGTGACGAGCCCCAGAGGCTCCAGCCCGAAGCGCGCATCTTCGTCCGGGATGCGCGACTGGAAGACGGCCAGTGCCCCGGCCTCCAGCGCGCCGCTGAACGTCCAGGCTCCGAGCTTCCAGTGCGGCCCCGCGCCCAGCCTCAACTCCAGCTCCGTCTGCTGAAAGGACACCCTGCTGCCCGTCCCCCTCCGCACCGCGAGCCCCAGGCCTGATGTGTCCACGCCCGGGAGCAGCCGCCCTTCGCGCACCAGGCGCACGTCCAGGCCCGCGAGCGACGACAGGCCCGACACGATGCCCGACGTCAGCGATGGCCCTACCGCGACCAGCAGCGCCGACCCCGCGCCACCCTTTCGCGCGAGCCTCATCCTCGCGGCCTGCTCCAGGGGCTCGCCACCCACCGACACGGTTCCGTCGAGCGGCACCCTCACCGACCGCTCCAGGTATCCGTCCTCTGCTCGCAGCAGCAGCCGGTACGCGCCGGGCGCCACGGCCAGCGTCGTGGGGCCCTCGCCCTTCTCCAGCTCCGCCACCAGCGCGCCACTCTCCGACGCCATGACAAGCCAGCGCCCCGGGGCCTTCACGTCGAGCGTCAGGCGGCCTCGTGCGCGCTGGGGCTCGGAGAGGATCAACTCTCCGCGGCCGCTCAGGTCCATGCGAAACGTAGGGCGTTGCATGCCTCCCGGTGAGACGAGCGTGGACTCCAGCGTCCTCGCGTAGGCGTAGCGGTAGGCCTCTTCCAGCGTGACGCGACCATCTCGCGAAGCATCGGCCGCTCCGCGCAACCCCACCGCCAGGTGGTGCGTGAAGAAGGAGCCCTGCAACGCATCCGACTCCTGCGCGTACTCATCCGCGCCAGACGCGCTGATGACGACCCGGCCCTCCAGGTCCGAGGCCTCCATCGTGATGGGCGCCGCCACAGGCTTCAAGCCCTTCAATCGCGTGGCGACACCGGAGCGGCACGAGTCCAGGATGAGCAACCCCACGCCCACCGGCGCGCCCTTGAGGAAGTCCACCAGCTCGCGCATCGGCAGCTCGGTGCCGCGCAGGTGCAGGCTGCCATCTCCCGCGTGCGACGACACGTAGAGCAGGAGCCAATCCCTCGGCGAGGCTTCCACGGCCAGCCGCGCCCGGAAGCGCGCCAGGGCTTCGCGCAGCTTCGCGGCATCCGTGCCCAGCAGCGTCATCGTGCGCTCTGGCGACACGGTGCCCACTTCCTGGAGCACCTCGCGCATCCGCTGCGCGTCCGTCTCCGCGAAGCGCAGCCGCTCCTCGTTGGCCAGGCCCTGGTTCTCTCCCACGACCAGCGCCCAGCGGCGCGGCGCTTCCTCCGCGGCGACGCCCGGAAGCGGTCCCAGCACCATCAACAGCACCGCGAGCAGCCGCCCACACACGCCCAGAGCCCAGCGGCGCAGCGCCTCCGCCTCACTCCGGAGCGGGAGCGATACCGCGAACACCCGAACGCCCAGGCCCAACGCGCGGCTCACGGCACGACCCTCAGCAGCGTGCGCGCCTGCGCCTTCCCGATGGCATCCGGCGTCGCCACCTCCAGCGGGCCCTGCCCCTTCCCGCGTGCCTCCGCGACGCGCGCCGTGAGCGCCTCGCGCGCCTGAGCCACGTCCAGCGGCGCATCCGAGAAGAACGCATGCAACGCCACCGACCCCGGCGTCACTTCCAACGCGGGGAACAACCGGACCTCCGCCCCCGGCTCCACCGTGCCGCTCGTCTGGCCTTCCCTCGGCCAGAGCGGATCCACCGCGCCCGCTTCATCCACCGCGAGCACCAGCACGTTCCGGTACGGCCCCGTGCCCACCGCCAGCGTCACCTGCTCGCCGGGCCTCGCGTCCTGCACCGGCGTGCCCTGCACGGACAGCAGCCGCAGCGCCACGGTCCCCTTCAGCCGCACGCCGTCCTCCGCGCCTCGCGGCACGTAGACGACCAGCGCGAGCCCCACCGCCAGCGCGGTCACCAGCGGCACGCCCCAGCTCCACCAGGGCCTCGCGGACCGGGCGCGCTGCTCCTCCAACCTCGCCAGCACCGCCTTCGCGCGCGGCTGTGCCAGGCTCGACGCGCGTGCCTGCCGCATCCGCTCGGCGCTCATCCCGCAGGCCGGGCAGGCGGCCACGTGCCGCTCCGCGCGACCCGAGGCATCCAGCCCCGACAGCCACTCGTCCAGCTCCAGCCGTGTCAGATGCTCAGCCACGCTCCGCCTCCAACGCGTCCGGCAGCCGCCCCAGCTCCGCCGCCTTCTTCCGGATGGAGTCCAGGTCGCGGACGATGGTCTTTCGCGACACGTCCAGCATCCCGGCGATCTCCTCCTGGGTCAGCCCGTCGAAGAAGTGCAGCGTGGCCACTTCCAGCTCGCGCTCGCCCATCCGCCCCACGAGGTGGCGGATGAAGTCCGCGGCCTCCCACTGGCTGGGCGTGAGCGCCGCGGCCTCCGGCGCCTCCAGGAGCACCGGCTCCCGCAGCTGGCGCGAGCGCAGCGCGTTGAGACACAGGTTGGTGGTGACGCGGTACACGTACGTCATGGGACGGGCCTCCCGTCGGAACCGCGCGCCAG
Source organism: Corallococcus sp. AB032C (assembly GCF_003668935.1). Classification (NCBI taxonomy): domain Bacteria; kingdom Pseudomonadati; phylum Myxococcota; class Myxococcia; order Myxococcales; family Myxococcaceae; genus Corallococcus; species Corallococcus sp. AB032C. The sequence goes on from NZ_RAWP01000011.1 coordinate 102,168, forward strand.
CCGTCAACATGCGCTCGAAGACCTCCTGGACGATGTCCCAGGCATCGGCATCGCGTCCCAGCAGCGCGAGCGCGCGACGGTGCACCACGGGCGCGAAGCGCTCGTAGAGCTCCCTGAGCTCCTCCGCACCGAGCCCGCTCGCCATCCGATGGGTCCGACCTTCCTTTTCGTCCTTGAGACACCCGGCCCCGGCGGCCTGGGACATCGCATCGCATCCGCGATGGGCTGTGGGATAATAGTCGTACCCCGGCGGCATGTCCCAGGCCGGCCGCACCGGGTGTCCCAACCGCCGTGAAACGACTCGCCATCGCCATCCTCGTCGCGCTCCTGGGCGCCTGCTTCGACCCGCTCTACGAGGACCCGGACGAACCAGGCGAAGAGTCCTGGGCCGTCTGCTGCGTCCGCAACCAGGTGGACACCTGTCTCTGCGAGGACTCCAACGGCTGTGAGATCCGCTTCCAGGCGTGCTCGGCCGGCACCTGCACGCCGTCGCTCCGGGACAGCTGCGAGACCCTCCATGGCAGCCAGGACGGCGGCACGAGCGTTGACGGAGGCGCCGGCGTCGACGCGGGCACCAGCACCGACGGCGGCGTCATCATCGAGGACGGCGGCGTCATTATCGAAGACGGCGGCGTCATCATCGAAGACGGCGGCGTCAGCACCGACGCGGGCACCAGCACCGACGCGGGCACCAGCACCGACGCGGGCGTGGACGCCGGCACCGACGCGGGCACCCCACCGGTGGTGAACTACGAGCCGTGCTGCGACCCGTCCACCCGCCGGGTCACCACCTGCCGCTGCGAGGCCACGGGCTGCTCCAGCGCTTCCTTCACGCCCTGCGCGTCCGGCCGCTGCGCACTCAACGGGGAGTCATGCGGATAAGGTCTCCCGCGGGATGAAGGGCACCTTCCATTCGCTGCGCGGCTACAACTACCGGACGTGGGCGGCCGGAGCGCTCGTGTCCAACGTGGGCACGTGGATGCAGCGCACCGCCCAGGACTGGCTCGTCCTCACCCAGCTCACCCACAACAACGCCACGGCCGTGGGCGTGGTCATGGCGCTCCAGTTCGCGCCGCCGCTGTTGTTCCTTCCCCTGACGGGCTTCGCGGCGGATCACTTTGACCGGCGCAAGCTCCTGTTCGCCACGCAGGCGGCCCTGGGCGCCCTGGCGCTGGGACTGGGGCTGCTCACGCTCTCCGGACACATCCGGCTGTGGCACGTGGACGTGTTCGCGTTCCTCCTGGGGTGCGTCACCGCGTTCGATGCCCCCGCGCGCCAGACGTTCGTATCGGAGCTGGTGGGCGAGGAGGACCTCGCCAACGCCGTGGCGCTCAACTCCACCTCGTTCCACGCCGCGCGCATGCTCGGTCCTGCCATCGCGGGGCTGCTCATCTCCGCCGTGGGCTCCGGGTGGATGTTCGTCCTCAACGCGGCCTCGTTCGGCGCCGTGCTCTGCTCGCTGAGCATGCTTCGCGTGCATGAACTGCACGTGAGGGACCGGGCGCTCCACACGCGTGGGGGCCTGATGGAGGGCTTCGTCTACGTCGGGAAGCGGCCCGACCTGGTGGCGGTGCTGACCATGTTCTTCCTCATCGGCACCTTCGGCCTCAACTTCCCCATCTTCATCTCCACCATGGCCGTGCGCGTCTTCGGCCAGGGCGCCAGCGGTTACGGGCTCCTCACGTCCATCATGGCCATCGGCTCGGTGACGGGCGCGCTGCTCTCCGCCCGGCGCGCGCAGCCTCGCATCGGCCTGCTGGTGACGGGGGCCGCGGTCTTCGGAGCGGGGCTCACGCTCGCGGCGCTGATGCCCGTCTATGCCCTCTTCGCCGTCACGCTCGTCGTCATCGGCGTGTCCGCGCAGACCTTCACCACCACCGCGAACAGCCTGGTGCAGCTGTCCACCGACCCGTCCATGCGCGGGCGCGTGCTCGCCATCCTCCTGGCCATCGCGCTGGGCGGCACGCCGCTGGGTGCGCCCATCGTCGGGTGGGTCGCGGACACGTTCGGTCCCCGCCAGGCGTTGGGCGTGGGCGCCGCGGCGGGCTTCGTCGCGGCGCTCATCGGACTGCGCTACCGCGCGAAGGCGGCGGCTACTTCTTCTCCAGGATGACGGCGTAGAACTCGATGCCCACGCCCTGCCGGTCCTCCTCGGTGATGGAGTCGTCCGGCAGCCCCAGGAACCGGCTCACGGTCTGCACGCCACCGGGGCCCGGCGTCCACGGCTTGCAGAGCTCCAGGTACTCCGGCAGGGAGAACAGCTCGAAGCTCTCCCCCATCTTCTGGAACATGCCCACGAACTGCTCCCACTGGGGCGTCGTCTTCGCGGGGTCCTTCGTCTCGAACGTGGTGAAGAGCCGGGAGCCCGGCGCGGCCCAGTCGTAGAGGTCGCGGAAGAACTTCCGGTTCTCCTCCGCCTTGAGGAACACGGTGATGCCGTTGGCGCCCAGGGCCACCTTGCGCTCGCCGCCCAGGAAGTCGCGCACGTCCGGGCGCTCCAGGAAGGACCTCGCCTGGCGGATGTCGCACTCCAGGTAGCGCACGCGCGGGTCGTTCCCCAACAGCACGCGAGCCTGCGCCATCGTCAGCGGGTTGATGTCCGAGTACAGCACCTTCACGCCCGGCGGCAGCACGCCGTGCACGTGGTCGTTGGTGGGCAGGCCGGACGCGAAGTCCACCCAGTGCGTGAAGCCCTCCGTGGACAGCCGCTTCGCCGCGACCTGGAGGCACGCGCGCAGCATCCGCACCCACTTCCGCGTGGAGGGCAACAGCGAGAACATGTACTCCGCCGCCTGCCGGTCCGCGTCGAAGTTGTGCGTGCCGCCCAGCGTGTAGTCGTAGATGCGTGCCGCGTCGGGAACCTGGGGATTCACGCCCGGCACGCGGGCCAGCTCGTTCACATCCATGGTCATCGCTCCATCCGGTTCGGGCCCCCCGCCCGCGTCGTGCGACTGCCCTCGTCGACGGGTGAGCCTGCTGCCCGGGCATTGTGCCGGTCCGCTCGCGCGGTTGCACACTTCCTACGGAGCGACGCCCGCGACCTGGCGCAGCAATTCCAGCGGCCCCAGCGCGGCGACCGCGTCGAACTGCTCGGGCGTGCGCACCAGCAGCGACCCCGCGAAGCCCAGCGCGTTGACGTTGACGCCCAGGTGCTCCGCGCGGCTCCGAGGCACGAGCAGCATCCAGTCCCGGGTGACGAGCAGGTTGTACGGCGCGTGCTCCGCCAGGCCCAGCCCGTCCCGCAGGAGCCGGTACGCCGCCAGCATCCGCGCGCCCTGCCCCGGCGCGCCCCACGGCCCCAGGCCCGCCAGCAGGTGCGCGAACGGCAGTGACTCCGCGGCCACCACGCGGCCCGGCCCCGGCAGCACGGGGAACAGCGCCTCCACGGGCGCGCGCAGGCGGTCTGGCCCCAGCGGCGGCACCAGCTGCAGGTGCTTGTGGCGCTGGCTGGCGCCGGCCGTCTCCCCCGCGTTGTAGAAGGCCAGCCCGTCCAGCCCCTCCAGGCACGTGGAGAGCGCGTCGAAGTCCGCGGGCGTCAGCAGCGCGTCCTGCGACTCGAAGGCCCGCGTCACCAGCAGCAGGTGGTGCTCCACGACGTTGAACTTGTTGAGCAGACACACGTGCGCGGGCGCCACGTCCCCCAGCACCAGGTCCGGCTCCGGGTTCGCGAACGGGTTGAACGGCTCCGAGCCAGACGGCGCCGGACGCTTGCGCTCCTTGAGCGCCACCCGCCCCAGCACGCGCACCTGGAACTCCGTGCTCGCGGCCGGCACCGTGCGCGCTTCCGTGGCGATGGGCTGGAGCGCCCCGGTCTCCAACGCGTGGCGGGTGACATCCAGCGTGCGGGGCCACAGGGCGGCGGGCGTCAGCGGTGTGGCGTTCACGGGCGGGCTCCTGGCGCGAGACCTTCCAGTCTGTGCCGTCCGCTGACCCAAGCGTCAACCGGCTTCCGGTGGGAGAACGCTCCGGATGTCCGCCTCAGCGCGGAGGAGGACGGAAGACGTACTGGTACACCTGCGGCTCGCTGCCGGGCGGGTACTGGGCGTCCATGAAGGCCACGTGTGCGCTGTGGGTGATGAGCACGTCCTGGAGGCTGTCGTAGAGAACCACCACGTTCGTGGCCTTCCCCGTGGGGTCCAGGTCCACGCGCACCTTCAGGTTGCCCTTGAGGTCCGGCTTCTCCATCAGGTGCTCCAGGTACAGCGCCACCAGCCCCAGCGACACCCGGTCGTAGATCTGCTCCACCGTGCCCTTCGCGGGCGAAGCGGGCAGGTGCAGCTTCTTGGTCAGCTGCGCGGCCTCCTCCGCCGCCTCGGGCACCGGCCGCTCCGGAGCGGCAAGCGCCGCGCGGTACGCCGCCATGGCTTCGAAGTAGCGCTCCAGCTTGAGCAACAGCCGCGCCCTCCGCACCTGGATGTCCGCGCGCTCCGGGGCCAGCGCCGCCGCCTGATCCAACCGCGCTTCCGTGGCGGCCACGTCCTGTTTCGCTTCCGCCAGCGTCGCCAGCCGTAGGAGCGGTTCGGGATCCTTGGGCGTCGCCGCGGCCAGGCGCACCAGGGCCTTCGCCTCGTCCTCCGGGCGGTCGAGCTCCACGGCGAGCTTCACCCACGTGGAGAGCACCGCGGGCTCCGCGCCCCCGAGCGTCGAGTAGCGCTCCAGCATCTTCACCGCCTGCGCCTTGTCACCCGCGGCGAGCCACGCCTCCGCCTGCCGCCGGTGCGCCTCGCGGTCATGCGGCTGGAGCGCGACGAGCAGCGCGCCGGCCTCCGCGCCCGCCTTCGCGTCTCCGGCCTCGCGCGCCAGTCGCGACAACACCTGGAGCGCCTCCGGCTGCTCGGGCCAGTCCTTCACCGAGCGGACCAGCAACGCGCGCGCCTCCGCCGCGGCTCCCGGCCGGCCCGCCAGGAGCAGCGCCAGGTCCGTGCGGAAGCGCGGGATGTCCAGCTTCGTCAGCGCCTCACGCAGCCGGGCTTCCGCCTCCGCGGGCTTGCCCTCCGCCTGGAGCCGCAGTCCGTCCGCCCAGAGCGCGGGCGCGAAGCCGGGCACCGCCTTGCGCGCGGTCTCCAGCGGCGCGGCAGCGTCCTTCAACATGCCCCAGCGCACGTAGACGAGCCCCATCCCCACGTGCGGCCACGGGTTCTCCGGGTACACCACCGCCAGCGCCTTGAACTCGGCGAAGCTCTCGTCCGAGGGCAGCGCGAGGAAGGCCCGGTACACCCGGGGCATGGGGTCCTTGGGAGCCTTCGCCTGCTGCGCGTCCAGCTCCGTGCGCAGCGTGCTGGGGCTGCCCTGGACCCGCGCCGTATCCACCCGCTGGAGCATCGCCATGCCGTCCGCGGCCGGCGCGGGCACCGGCCGGGCGCCCAGGGCCGGGAGCGCGCACAGCACGGACAGCAGCAGGCACGTCAGGACACGGGACGTCATCGGGAGGTCAGCCAGGGGGAGCCAGGGCGCCCGGACGCTACCAGATGGACGCTCCCCGCGAGGGCTGGGAGTGTTTACGCACCTTGCGTGAATTTCGCGGATACACGTGATGTTTCACGGGTGCGGGAACGGGTGGAATGGCCCTGGAGGATGACCGCGCTTTCGGGCGTTGGACGTCGCCCGGGCGGTAGGTCTTGACCAGAACGCGCGGTGCTGGGCGGAATGGCCCCCATGGCCACCGCCGAGAAACTCGTATTCCCGACCATCGTCGAAGGACTCTTCGTCCGGGGACTTTCCGGGAAGGTGCCCTTTGCCCTCAAGGAGCAGCTGCGCAAGGAGGGCCTGGACCTGGACCGGCCCCTGCAGCCCGCGTACTCGCTGGACACGTGGACGCGCTGCGTGGCGCTGACGGCGAAGACGCTGCACCCGGAGCAGCCGGATCCGGTGGCGTGGCGGATGCTCGGCGAGCGGATGATCGACGGCTACCGCGACACGATGGTGGGCCGGGCGCTGCTGGGCGTGCTGCGGCTCATCGGGCCCAAGCGGATGCTCCTGCGCACGCAGCACAGCTTCCGCACCGGCAACAACTACACCGAGGTGCGCATCACCGAGCGCGGCGAGCGCGAGGCGGACCTGTGGCTCAACGAGCCCGGCCTGCTGCGCTACTTCAAGCAAGGCGTGATGCTGGCCACGGTGCGCGCCGCCAGCGGCCCGGCCACGCAGGTGGACGTGGTCCAGTTCGACGACGACAGCGTCACGTACCGCGTGTCCTGGGGCGCTCCGGGAGCCTGAGTCACCAGCGTCCCCCTGCTCGCGGATCCGCGACCCCGGGGCCCCTTGCTCGCACCGGGCCCCATCTGCCAGCGTGAGGGTCTGCGCGCGGCGTCGGGGCCGTGAACGCCGCGCGAAGAGGGGGATTCATCCAAATGCCGTCGCGCAAGCGCGCCAACCTGCCGCGCTGGAACGGTCATCAGCAGGGGTTCTTCGAAATCTGGTTCCTGGTGGTGCTCGACCCGGGCGGAGACCGCGCCTGGTGGTTGCGCTACACGCTGTTCACGCCCGCGCCGGGAAGCGGCGGCGAGCCTCGCGCCACCCTGTGGGCGGCGGCGTTCGACTGCGCGTCCCAGGACCGGCCCGCGGTGGCGCTCAAGGCCATCCATCCGGCCTCCGCGTTCACGGCGCTGCCGAACGGCGGCGTGCGCATCGCGGACTCGGAGCTGACGCCCGGCCACGTCCACGGCCAGGTGGCCAGCGGCGGGCACTCCATCGCGTGGGACCTGCGCTTCCAGGGCGGACACCCCGAGCCCGTGCGCCGCGAGCCGCGAGGCACCGCGCTGTTGCCCCTGCCCACGCAGGTGGCCCACGTGCACGACGACGTCCTCTTCGAAGGCACGGTGACGGTGGACGGCGAGCGCATCGACGTGAAGGGCGCGCCCGGCCTGCAGAAGCACCTGTGGGGCCACCGGCGGTTGGAGGAGCTGACGTGGCTGTATTGCCCGCGCTTCTCCGAGGACCCGGACGCGCGGCTGGAGATCATGGCGGTGCGCGCGAAGCGCAAGCGGGGCCACCCGCGGCTGTCGCCCATCTACCTGCGCACGCGAGACGCCGAGCACACGTTCCATGAAATGCCCCACGTGCTCTTGTCGCGCGTGACTTCGCCCGCGTCCGGCGAGCTGTCCTTCCGCGCCGCGTCCGCCACCGTGGCCGTGGAGGGCCGTGCGTGGTGCGACCCGCGCACGCTGGTGGGCTACGCGTACCGCGACCCCACGGGCTGGGACGTGATGGTGGCCCAGAGCGATGTGGCCCGCTGCGAGGTGCAGCTCTTCTCCCGGCCCCACCCCTTCGCGGCGTGGAAGCCCACCGGGAAGCTGACCTCCACCGTGGGCGCGCTGGAGTTCCACGGCCCGGAGCAGATGCCGGGCGTGCGCTACATCCCCTGGGACGGCACCGCGCTCGAAGCGGAAGGCGCACCCGACGAGGATGCGCCGGCCCTGGGAACGGGCTGACGCCGGGCCACCCGCCTCCGCCTTCGGGGAGGGAGGGGCTTATGGGACGGGGCCCGAGGCACTGCCCGGGTGGCGCCCAGGCCTTGAGGGGGAGGACCTTCCCCCGCCTGTGGATGGGGACGGCCGTGGCCACCCTCTGGGGTGACGGCCCGCCGCTCCCCTGAAACCCATGCGCCACCGACTGCGGAGACACCTCCAGTCGCTCCTCCGGGTGGACCCCGGAAGACCGGCCCTGTGGGCGGGCATCCGGGCCGCCGTCGCCACCGCCCTGCCCCTGTGTCTGTCCTTCCTGACCACCGTGCCCCAGGCCGGCTGGGCGGGCCTCACGGGGCTGCTCGTCACGCTCGCGGACAAGGGCGGTTCCTACCGCGTGCGGGCGCGCGTCATGGGAGTGGTGACGGTGCTGGGGGCGCTGGTCGGCCTGCTCGCCGCGCCCGCGGGCCACACGTACTGGATGGACGCCACGCTGCTGCTCCTGGGCGTCACGGCGGCGAACTTCGCGCGCTGCTACGGCGAGACAGCGGGCTCCGTGGGAGGGCAGCTCGCCGTCATCTTCGTCGTGTCGCTGGGCGCGCCCACCGCATCGCCGCGAGAGGCATTGCTGCGAGGCGCGGCGCTGCTGCTGGGCGGGCTGTGGGCGATGGCGCTGTCACTGCTGCTGTGGCCGCTCAGGCCCTATCGCCCCGCGCGCCGGGCGGTGGCGCAGGTGTACGCGGGGCTCGCGATCGCGGCGGAGGACCTGGGGAGGGCCACGCGGGAGGGCGCCACGGCCGAGTCGTGGGCCGCGGGGCTGAAGCGCCACGCGCGGATCCGCCCAGACCTCGAACGGGCACGCGACGTGCTCGCGGCCACGCGGCGCGGGAGGCCGGACGAGTCCCGGCGCGGCGAACACCTGCTGGTGCTGGTGGAGCTGGTGGAGCCCATGGTGGCGCTGCTCAGCGCGCTGGCTGAAGCCATGCAAGTGGTGGGGCGCGACCCGCACATGCACGCCACGCGCGAACGGGTCATCAAGCTGTGCGAGGCCTTCGGCGCGATGGACCAATGGGTATCGCGAGCGCTGCGACAGGAGCGCAACGAGGGCATGCGCGAGCCGCCCCGGCTGGCGCTGAGACCCCGTCGCCGGCAGCCCACGAGGATGGCCGTGCCACCGGTGCGGCGGAGCGCGGAGGGGCCGCTGTCCACGCACGTCGCCACGCTGCTGGACCGGCTGCGCGAGCACGCGGGCGTGGCGCACGAGACGGCGTCGGGCCTGCTCTTCGGAGACCCGGTGTCGGCGCGAGGCAGGGGCACGGTGGGCGGTCCCAGACAGGCGCCGGGGTTCTCCCTGTGGCGGCCGATTCGCGACCACCTGCACGCGGACTCGGTGGTGCTGCGGCACGCGCTGCGCACGGGGATGGTGGCCACGGCGGCGCTGGGGCTGACGCGGGCATTGCAGGTGGGCGACGCGCACTGGGTGAGCCTCGTGGTCATCTCCATCCTCCAGCCCTACGCGGGCAGCACGGAGGAGCGCGTACTCCAGCGCACGCTGGGGACGCTGGTGGGCGCGAGCCTGGCGGCGCTCATCGCGACCACGGTGCACACGCCGCCGATGATGATTGGCGTCATCAGCGTGCTGACGGCCATCTCCGTGGCGCTGCTGCCGCTGAACTTCGGCGCGTTCCAGGTCCTGCTCACGCCGGACTATCTCTTGATGGCCACGCTCAGCTCCGGGGACTGGACGGTGGCGTCGCAGCGCTCGCTGGGCGTGCTCATCGCGGGGGCGCTGGCGCTGGTGGGCTCCTGGACGCTGTGGCCCAGCCCGGAGCGCCGCCGCTTCCCGGACGCGGCGGCCTCCGCCCTGCGCGCGGACGGGAAGTACCTGCAACAACTGGTCACCCACCGCAGCGGCACGGAGCCCGCGGTGAACGAGGAGCGCCGCCTCCTGGACCAGGCGCTGCTGGAGGCGGAGTCATCCTTCCAGCGGCTGATGACGGAGTACCGGGGCCCGCCCGGGCACCTGGAGCCGGGCATGGCGCTGCTCACCTACGCGCGCAGGTTCGCGCTGGCGGTGACGGCGCTGGGCACGGGGCGCTTCGATGGGAGGACCTCCACGGTGCTGCCGCAGCAGTTGGCGCAGCGGGCCAGCGACAGCCTGGAGCTGCTCGCCAGCGCGTTGCAGGAGCGGCGCGAGCCCCCGCCCCTGCCGGCCCTCGCGCTGCCACGCACCAGTGACGACCCCGTGCTGGGCGCGCTGCTGGAGCGCGTGCCCCGGCAGCTGGGCATCCTGCACGGCGCGGTGGCGCGGATCAGCGAGGATCCGTCGCTGCGCTGACGGACTTGGGCGGGGCGCAGGCGGACTGGTAGTCCTGGAGCTTGCGCTGAAAGCGCTCCCGTTCCGGCGCGGGCCACTCCGCGGGCAGCAGCTCCACGGCCTTCTGTTGTTCGGCCAGTGCGGCGGTGCACTGCTTCAGCCCGAACCGCGCGGCGGCGGCGGTCTCCAGCACATAGGGATTGTGGCTGCGTCGCACGAAGGGACGCACCGCGCCGAGGGCCGGCGCATACTGGCCTGACTGCACGAGCTGCCACGCGGCCTCGCTGGCGGCCCACCCGCTCCTGGGCGACAGAAAGTGGGTGCGGGCGACGGCCTGGAGATAGAGCGGATCCTCTGGAGCATGCTTCGCGAGCTCCAGAGCGAGGTTGAGCCATGCCGAACGGCTCTCGGGATTCTGGCGGACCCGCAGCCGGGCCCATTCCAGTTCTTGATGCCTGTTCAACGTGATCCCCTGCGGAACGAAGCGCACGTTGAAGGTGTAGTCGACACTCACGGGGTGCCCCGAGAGGGTCACGGGACGGTAGCGAGCCGCCTGAATCGCCGCGAGGTTCTGCTCGACGCCGGGAAGCCGCGCCCCTTCCACGACCTTGCAGTCACGCACCTGGCCATCCGCGCCGATGCGGCATTGGAAGACCATGAAGGCGAACGCACCTTCCCTGAGCAACGCCTCGGGATATGTGAGGGCCGCTGGCGAGACCGGCTCCGGACGGGTGAACGCCTTGGACGCGAACCCGCAAGCTTCGGCGAGACCTGCGTCACACGCGGCCACGATGTTCCGGAATGCGCTGAGGGCTGCATCCTCGCCGGGGGTGCCACGCAGCGTCCTGACCGCCTCCTCGAAGACGAGAGGTGCCTGCGCTGGCTCCAGTTCGAGCGGCGGCCGCGGCGCTTCCTCGCCCCCAATCGCGACGTCCCACATCCCCGACGCCGGGAGACCCTTCTTCGACTGGAAGGCCTCCATCGCGAACATCAGATGGCCATGACTCGCGGGCAGGGTCGGGACGCCCGAATGGGCACATCCGGTGAATCCAAGCAGCAGGGACAGGAACAGCCAGCTCCAACGCATGGGTCCGCACTCTAGACCGCGAGGCAGCGCCGTCGGAATTGGCCCAGTGAACAACCCGTGTCGCCGCGAAGCTGCGTATCCTGAAATCGGTTCCTTCCGGAACGCACACCTGGAGCTGTCTGCTTGAAAGACGCCTCGAACGCCGCGCCCCCTGGCTGGCCCCGGAACACCGTGCGGGCGTTGCCCCTCCTGGTGCTCGTCCTGGCCTCGGCGTGCGCTTCGAACAAGCTCACCCAGCGGAACACCTCCTGGGCGTCGCACTTCACCGAAGCGGCCGAGCGCATCGAGGCCCGGGCCCGCGCGGTGGGCCTGTCCCGGCTGCACGATGTGCGCGCGGAGCAGGCGGAGCCGCGCGGCTGGATGGCGACGTTGTCCAAGGAGATGGCGCTCGGAGGCGCCGAGGCCCAGGGGCCTGGACATGCCGCGCTCGGGCGGGGGGCGCTGGCCCTGGGCGACCTGAACGCGGCCATCGAGCACCTGGAGGCCGCATGGGGCGCGGGCTTTCGTGAGCCCTCGGTGGTGTGGGCCCGGGCCCTGGCGCTCAGCCAGCGCTACCGCGAGCAGCGCATCACGGCGTTGACGGTGCTGGATCCGGAGGAGCGGAGGGTGCGCGAGCAGGACACGGAACGTCAGCACCGCGAGCCGGTGCTCGCCCTGCTCCGTCAGGCCCGCGAGAAGGAGGCCCCGTCGGCGGATCTCCTCGCGGCGCTCATCGCCTTTCATGAGGGCAGGCTGGACGCGGCGGCCGCCCTGCTGGAGCCCATGGCCGCCTCGCATCCCTGGTTCGTCGAGGCGCCACTGCTGCGCGCGGATGTGCTGCTGCTCCGCGCCGCCCAGCTGTGGGCGGAAGGACAGGAGGGCGCGGCCCGGGCGCGGCTGGAGCACGGCCGCGAGGCCCTCGCCGCGGCCAGGACCACGGCGGAGAGCCAGATGCAGGCATACCTGGCGCAGGCGCGCTTCGAGGCCGCCGTCATCGCCGTCATCCGGACCGACCCGCCCGGCACCGTGCCGTTGACCTACGAAGCGGGTCTGGGGCCCGCGGGCAGTGCGCTCGGCGCCCTGGACATCGCGTCCCGGCTGGACCCCGCCGCCCCCGCACCGCCCTGTGAGCGGGCACGAATGCTCAATGCCCTGGCGGAGCATCCGCGTCGCAAGGATCACTTCCAGGGCCATCTGTTCAACGAAACGGTCGAGACCACCGACGCGATATTGGCCCGGGACCCCACCAGCCGCTGCGCCTACATGGAACGGATCCGGACCCAGGTGTCCCGAGCGGAGAGGGCGAGGCAGGAAGGTTACGGCCCGGTTATGCCCAAGGAGCAGGATCTGTTGAAGGCCGTTCCCCCAGCGGGGCGGGACCTCGCGTTCCACCTCCTGCACGCCCGGGTCCTCGGACTCTGGGTGATCATCGAGAACGACTGGGGGTATACCCGGGTCGGGGACCGGCACGGCGCGCACCGCGACCAGGCGCTCGACGTCTGGCGGACCATCCTCGCGCTCGAAGCGCGCATCACCGCGTACTGGATCCAGTTCGGGGAGCTGCTCGTGGAGCGGGGCATGGACCCGTTGATGGAGGACGGCGCCGCGGACCTGGAACAGGCGGAAGCCGCCTGGGCCAAGGCAAGCACCCTGCGCACGAAGGCGCCCGGGTTGTGGCTGCTGGGAGCCCACGTCCAGATGGCGAAGGCCCTGCGAAGCCGGGCCCGGGGTGAGAAGTCTGGGAAGGCGTGGGAGACCGCCAGGGCACGCCTCCGCGACGGGCGCACCCAGCAGCCCCAGGAATCGTCCATGCATCACGCCCTGGGGCGGATCCTCCTGGAGCAGGCGAAGGAGCGTTGGGCACATGGAGGCAATCCCGCGGAGCTGCTCGACGCGGCGGAGGCGGCACAGGCGGCAGCCACGAAGCTGGACTCCGGACATGGCCCCGGAGTGCAGGGGCGGGCGGACGTCGCCGCGCTCCGAGCGGAGTACGCCTGGCGGCGAGGAGAGGATCCCTCACCTGACGTGGACAAGGCCGAAGCCCTCTACGCGCAAGCCATGCCCGAGGGACCCACGAAGACGGAGGCCATCCTGGGCCTCCTGCAGGTGCTTCAAACCCAGGCGCGCTACGAGTTGGAGCAGGGCCGGGATCCCGAGCCCGCCCTTGAGCGACAGAGGAAGTCCATCGACCTGATGGCCATACTGACCGTGATCAACCGGGTCTCCTACCTGCGAATCGTGGGGGAGCACTCCCTCGTACTGGCCCGGTGGATGGCGCGGACAGATGCCAGTCAGGCGGAGACGCTTTTCAACAACGCGCAAGCGGCCCTGACCAAAGCCCTGGAGCAGCAACCTCGGAGTCAGGAGGCCCGTCTGGCCATGGGTGAGTTGAACCGGTACCGGGCGGTGGCGATGAAGGCCGCGGGGCAGGACGCGGAGCCCTTGCTGGCAAAGGGGCTCGCGCTGGCCGACGCATTGGTGAAGGAGCGCCCGAACTGGCCCGAAGCCCTGTTGCTTCGCGCGGCGCTCCTGCGCACGAAGGATCCGGCCTCGGCCCAGGCCCGCGCGGACCGCGATGCGGCGCTGAAGGTCAATGCCAACCTCGCGCCCGGATGGGTGCGTCAGTTCCCCGAGGATATGCCCAAGGTGCCTTGAGCGTGGCGATTCAGTGCGTCGCGCAAGCAAAATGCCCATGACCGCGTAAGGCTTTGTATCCTGGAATGGCACACGTTCCGGCCCGTCACGGAACGCACCAGGAGCCGCGCCATTGAATGACGTCCCGAGCAAAGCCACCTCTGGAAGGTCCAGGAGCGGCGTGCTGGCCTTGCAGGTCCTGCTAATCATTGCGGCAACGGCCTGCGCGGCGGACAGGCAATCCCAGCGGGACACGACCTGGGCCGCGCACTTCATCAGCGCCGCGGAACGCATCGAGGCCCGGGCCCGCTCGGTGGGCATGGCCCGCCTGCACGACGTGCGCGCGGAGCAGGCGGAGCTGCGCGGCTGGATGGAAACCGTCTCCACGGAGATGGCCCTCGGAGGCGCGGAGGCCCAGGGGCCCGGACACTACGCGCTCGGGTGCGGGGAACGGGCCCTGGGTCGCGAAACGGAAGCGCTCGCACAGCTGGAGGCGGCCTGGAGCGCGGGCTTCCGTGACCCTCGCGTGGCGTGGGTCCGGGCACAACTCCTGAGCGAGCGCTACCGCGCGCTGCGGCTGGAAGCCATCGCCGCTCCCGACGCGGATGAACGGAAGGCGCGCGAGCAGGACGCGGAAAGCAAGTACCGCGAACCCGTGCTCACGCTGCTGCGTCAAGCGGCGGGAGCGGAGTCTCCGTCAACGGACTACGGCGCGGCGCTGGTCGCGATGCACGAAGACCGCCTGGACGCGGCGCTCGCGCTCCTGGAGGCCGTGAACACGAAGCATCCCTGGTTCGTGGAAGCGCGGCTGATGCGCGCGGACGTTCTCCTGCTGCGCGCCGCCTGGCACTGGAGGGAGCAGCGGACGAAAGAGTCGGGCGAGGACATGACGGCCTCATTCCAGGCGCTCACGAATGCCAGGGCCACGGCGGAGAGCTTCGCCCCAGCCCACCTGGCCCTGGGACGCTACGAGGCCGCCGCGATGAACCTCGTGCGTACCGCCTACGGAGAGAGCGTGCTGCGCCTGTCCATCGATGACGACGAGGAGCAAGGGCCGGCGCAGACGGGGCTCGCTGCGCTGGACGCGGCCACCCGGATTGATCCCGGCCATGCGGGGTTCGCCTGCGAAAAGGCGCGCTTCCTCACCATGCTCGCCGAGCGACCGAACACCTATGGAGGCTTCCTTTCCCTGCGCAGCAGGGCCGTCGAAGCCGCGCAACATGCACTGACGCTGGAGCCTGCGAGCGCTTGTGGCCGCATGGAGTGGACCCGGGTGATGGTGCAGGAGACCGAGAAGGTCCTGAAGGAGAGCCCGGTGGACTTCTACAAGCTCCAGGAGGCCCTGGATCTGCTGGAGGCCGTTCCTCCGCCTGGACGGGATCTCGGGTTCCACCTCCTGCGCGCCCGGCTCCTCCAGCTCTGGACGGAGGCTGACCTCCAGGTCGGGAGTTGGAGGGTTGGCTCCAACGGATGGAAGCACCAGGAGCAGGCCATCGAAGCCTGGCGGAGCGCGGTCGCGATCGAAAAGCGCGTGGCCGCGTACTGGGTCCAACTGGGGGAGCTCCTCCTGGCCAGGGCTTCCAATCCCACGGCGAAGGATGTCGACCAGGACCTGGAGCCAGCAGACAAGGCCGTGTGGCATGCGATGGGTGGCGGCAGCACGAAGGCAGCCGAGGTGTGGCTCCTGTGGGCGCACACCGAAGTGGCGCACGCCTTGCGGAAGCGAGCCCAAGGCGAGACGGCCCCATGGAGGTTCGAGCAGGCCGCGCACCACCTCCGCAATGCCCTCCTCGACGGGGCCCACAATCCGACCCTGCATCACGAGTTGGGGCTCGTCCTCCTGGAGCATGCGAGGGAGACCTGGGAGCACGGAGGCGACCCCACCGCCCTGCTTCAGCAGGCGGAGGCAGCCCAGGCCCAGGCGGCGAAGATGGCGCCCTCGCTGGACCTGAGCAAGTTCGGGCAGGCGGCGGTCCACGCGGCGCGAGCGGAATATGCCTGGTGGCGGGGAGCGGATCCCACCGAGGAGGCGGAGCGGGCCGACGCGCTCTACAGCCAGGCGCGCCCCTACTTCAAAACCCGGAAGGATCAGCAGTTCGTAGGCCGCATGAAGGTTTCCCACGTCCTGGCGCGCCACCAACTGGAACAGGGCCAGGATCCCGAACCCGTGCTCAAGCGACCGTGGGAAAGCCTCGACATGATTGAGCGGATTGGCCAGGACCGCGTCCTGCGTCATCGAGCCACCGGGACGATGTTCAGACTGCGTGCCCGTCATTCGGCCCGCACGGATCCGCAGAAGGCGGAGAAGGAGTCCGTCGACGCGGAGAAGTCCTACGAGGAGGCCCTCAAGGTGGAGCCCTTGAACCGGGAGGTGCGTTTGGAGGAAGGGCACCTGTTCCGGGAGTGGGCGGTGGTGCGAAAGGCCGCGAAGCAGGATTCGGAGCCACTCCTGTCCAAGGGGCTCGCGCTGGCGGACGCGTTGCTCAAGGAGCGCCCGAACTGGCCCGAAGCCCTGCTGCTGCGCGCGGCAATCCTTCGCACGAAGGACCCAGGCTCTGCCCAGGCCCGCGCGGACCGCGATGCGGCGTTGAAGGCCAATGCCAACCTCGCCCCTGGATGGGCGCGTCAGTTCCCGGAGGACGGGCCGCTCACTCCCTGAGCGCGGTGCTTCAGGGAGTGGCCGGAGACGTGGCGCAGGCGGACTGGTAATCCTGGAGCTTGCGCTCGAAGCGTTCCCGTTCCGGCGCGGGCCATTTCGCGGGCAGCAGCTCCACGGCCTTGCGCTGTTGCGCCAGCGCCTCGGTGCACTGGTTCAGCCCGAAGTGCGCGGCGGCGGCGGTCTCCAGCACGTAGGGGTTGGGGTGCTCGCCCAGCGCAGAGCGGCGGATGGCGGGGCGCAGTGCCTTCAGCGCGTCGGAGTGCTGGCCCGCCTGGACGCGCTGCCAGGCCATCTCCGTGGCGATCCACCAGTATTCGGGCGCCATCGCGTAGGCCCGGGCCAGCACCCGGGGATAGTGCGGATGATCCGGTGCATGGATGGCGAGCTGCGCGGCCAGGTTGGTCCAGGCCGAGGTGCTCGTAGGGGACCACCCCACCCGCTTCCGGGCCCACTCCAGCTTCAACTCCGTGGACAGGTCCGGGCTCCGGTTGCTGCCGTAGATGGGATGGAAGTTGACGGTGTACGGGCGGCTCATCGGATGCCCCGCCAGCATCCACGGCCTGTACCGGTCCTCTGAGAGCTGCGCGATGAGGTGCGCTGCTTCATGCTCCGGCCCACTCTCGATGACCTGACAGTCGCGCAGGCGGCCATCCACATCCAGCCGGCAGCCGAGGATGATCAGCGCGTACTGGGTGTGGGTGAACCGCGGCTCCCGCTTCATGGGGCGTACCGCCGCGGCTTCAAGGATGACCGAAGGCTGCACCTGCTCCTTCAAGAACACGCACGCCTTCTCGTAGTCCGCGTCGCATGAGGCTCGCAGCTCCCCGAAGGCGCGGCGAAGCTCCGCGTCGGAGGGATTTCCCTTCAGGACCTGGACGACCTCTTCGAAGACACGGGGCGCCTGGTCAGGCTCCAGCTCCACGGAAGGGGCCTTCAAGGAAGCAAACGCGTCGGTGGTGACGAACCCGAAGTTCGTGCCCTGGGCGATGCGGCGCTCATAGGAGCTCGGGTCGTCCAGGTAGGCATCCATGGCCAGCGACAGGTGACCATGACTCGCAGTGGACGGGGGAAGACCGTAGTGGCCACATCCCGTTGAAAGGCACAGCAGGAAGTGGGACAGCAGACGCCAGGACATGGCGCTGGACTGTAGCGCAGGGCCTCAGGGAGTCGCTGGAGCCGACACGGACGTCGTGGCCGCGACCAGGTTCCCCGCGCCGTCCTTCGCCAGGCCGTACAGCTTGATGGCGCCCGTCACGACTGGCAGACGCACCCGCCACGTACCGGGAGTGGTCCCCTTCCGGGACTCCAGCATCGTCACGCGGTCGCGCTCTGCTCGGGCTGGCGCGCCCCGGAAGTTGTAGGCGAAAGACACGTCCAGCGGAGTGGCGGAGGTGACGTCGAAGGCCACGGTCGCCCAGTCTTTTTCCAAGCCCCGGACCTCCAGGCGCACCGGCACGGGCAACTCGGGCGCTGGCTTCACGCCCGTGTACGCCTCCCGCACCGCGTGCCACGCCGGCCTCGTGGAGGTGCCAGACAGCATCCCCAGCCACAGTCCCGTGTGGTCCAGCGCCGCGCTGTAGTTGAAGACGAACAATCCCAGACACCGGCCCGCCTGGACGTGGGGAGCCAGGGCGTTGCGCCAGCCGTCCACGATGACGTCGTACTTCTCTCCGTCACCGGGTTCCTGGGGCACGCCGCGAGCGTCCTTGGGGGCCTCCCATTCGCCCTGCGCACCAAACTCGGTGATGAACCACGGCTTGCGGCCACCGGCCTGCTTCACCGCATCCGCCAGCGCGTGGATGCCCCGGCCGTAGACGTTCAAGCCATACGCATCCAGCGAGGGCACGTACTTCTCCCAGAACGGGATGCCCAGCGTCCAAGCGTCCACGGACAGCACCGGGTGCGCGGGGTCCGCCTTCTTCACCGCGCGGACGACCTTCTCCAGGAAGCGCGCGTAGGCGACCTTGGACGGATCATCCGGCGAATTGAGGATGACTTCGTTGCCCACGCCCCAAGCGAGCACCGCCGGGTGGTCCTTGAAGCGGCGCACCTGCGCGAGAGTGGCCTGGAGTTGCGCCTCACGGCCCTTGGCGTCGCGCACGTAGTCGAACGCGTCGTCATTCTCCATGCCCGGGCGACCCGGCCGCAGCCACAGTCCCACCAGCACGCGCAGGCCATGCTTGTGCGCGGCATCGAGCAGCGCGGCTGTTTCATCCCCCGTGCCCCAGGTGCGCAGCGTGTTGACGCCCAGGGCCTTGAGTTGCTCGCAATCCTTGTCGAAGTTCGCGGGCCCGCCCGTGCCACTGAAGGTGACTCCCTTCGCCACGTAGGGCTGGCCATCCACCTCCAGCTTCCAGCCCTCCCCCGCCTTCAGGATGGCGGTGCGAGCCTCTACGCCCCAGGTGGGAAGCAGGAGCGCGGTCAACAGCAGGACGCCAACAGCGACAGGTCGGGCAGTGGCCATGGATGCAGACAGTCTAGACCGCCTCAACCTCTATTCATCCAACCTGGAAAATCTTCTGCCCCTTCTGAGGTGTCATATCGAGCACGTCTGCCCCCGAAGCCTTCTCCAGAAAGCCCAGGGCGGCTTCCAACGTCTCGAATCTCTCCATCAACTCCAGAGCATTCTCCTCCTGCTTCGGGCGCAGGCATGAATTGTCATCCGAGGTAGGCCGCGGAAGTCCAGGAGGCCGTGCCGTGAAGCTCACAGGGGAGGGATGGAGCGGTGACTTCCCTCTTCCGCGCCAGCCGGACAGCCTCTCCGTAGGCCCGCGTCACCCGCCCCCGGGGTTCGCGCTACCGCTTCACTTGCGAGGAACAGTGCATCCCCTTCGCCTTGAGCGTCTCGATCATCTTATCGACCGTCTTGAGGTCCAGGCTGGGCACTTCCTTGCGCGTGGCATTCTCGACTTCATTGATGACTCTCATCTGCTCCTCCGATGACTTCTTCACGAGAGATTCCTTCATGATCTCTCTGTCAATAATACCCGTGAACTTCTTCAGGTCCCCAGACGAGAGCTTCCAATTCGAGTTGGCCGCCACGATCTCCTTGTTGATGCACGCGATGAGTTTCTTCCTCGTCTCCGTATCATCCCCCGCGGATGCGGAAGTGGGGAGGGCGAGCAGAAGAGATGCCGTCATCAGCAGTGTTCGGAACAACGGGCAGGATGACATTCGGGCCTTCCAAGAACGGTCGCGGTGAGGCGAACCATTCTGCGGCGCTGGAGGAAGGCAGGGCAACCAGCCACTCCTCAGGCCTGCGTCCCCAAGGATCGGGTTTCGTGCTACCCCGAAGCCGTGGACCCGCTTGTCACCCTCCTCGAACCGGCGCCCCGGGCAGATGAATTGCCAGGTGCGTTCCCGAGCCCCTTCGACGCCGTGGGCCCGCACGCCCTCGCGCGCCGGGCCGCGGAGTCGCTGCAGGCCATGCTTCGAGAGGGATTCATCGCTCCCGGCATTGCCAGCGCCGTCCTCCAGGGACCAGACGGCGGAAAGATGTTCGGCGTGCTCGTGGTTCGGCAGCCGGACGGAACGCTGGGCGTGCTGCGAGCCTTCTCCGCGATGCTCGCGGGACGCTGGGACGTACCGGGCTTCGTGCCTCCCGTATTCGACCGTGAGGAACGCGCCCGCGTGGAGCCAGTGGCCGACGCCACGGTGAAGTCCCTGCTGGCCCGCGCCGAAATGTGGAGCACCTCAGAGGAATTGCGTCGCGTGCGCGAGGACGATGACGCCCGTCAGACACGCGAGGCAACGGAGCGCGAAGCCATGCGCGTGCGCCACGAAGACAGACGCCGCCAGCGCCATGGACGTCGCGCCGCCATCGTGGCCATGTCCGCGCTCACGGAGACCGAACGCGCCCAGGCACTTCACGCGCTCGACCAGGAGAGCCGGGGCGACAAGGCGGAGAAGCGCCGGTGGGACGCAGCGCAAGAAGAGGCCCGCCACCTGCTCGCCCCCGCCCGAGCAAAGGCGGAACGTCGCGTGCGCGCGCTGGACCGACTGCGGCGCATCGTCTCACGCGCCTTCATGAAGCAATTCCACGACACCTACGCCATCACCAACGCCCGAGGCGAAACCCGCCCCCTCCGTTCGCTCTACGGTGGCGCGGAGCCCCCGTCCGGTGCTGGCGACTGCGCGGGTGCGAAGCTTCTCGCTTACGCCTTCGCGCACGGACTCCAGCCCGTGGCGCTCGCGGAGTTCTGGTGGGGCACGCCTCCCGCGTCCGGTGGCCGCATCCAGGGCGCCTTCTATCCGGCGTGCCGCGACAAGTGCGGCCCCCTGCTCCCATTCATGCTGGAAGGCCTGGAGGTCTCAGCGCCCCGAGTCTTCGTCCCACCGCCCGCGCCCACGCCGGACCTCTCCATCGTCTTCGAGGACGCGTGGCTGGTCGTCATCGACAAGCCCTGTGGCCTGCTGTCCGTGCCAGGCCGGGATGCATCCCTCCTGGACTCGGTGCTCACCCGCCTGCGCGCGCGATACCCCAACGCCACGGGACCACTGCTCGCGCACCGGCTGGACCTGGACACATCCGGGTTGCTCGTCGCCGCGCTGGACAGCCGCACGCACGCGTCCCTTCAACGCCAGTTCCTCCACCGCGACGTGGCCAAGCGCTACGTGGCGCTCATCGACGGTCCCGTCCACGGCGACGCGGGCACCATCACCCTGCCCCTCCGCGTGGACCTGGATGACCGTCCCCGGCAGATCGTCGACCCCATCCACGGCAAGCCCGCGGTCACCGACTGGGAGGTCCTCCACCGCGCAGTGAGCCACACGCGCGTGGCCTTCCATCCACGCACGGGTCGCACGCACCAGCTCCGCGTCCACGCGGCGCACCCACAGGGCCTGGGCGCGCCCATCGTGGGAGACCCGCTGTACGGACACGCGGGCCTCCGCCTGCACCTGCACGCCGAAGCGCTGTCCTTCGTGCATCCAGCCACGGGGCAGCGCGTGTCCTTCACTCGCGCCGCCCCGTTCTGAACTTCCGCGTCAGTTGACGAGCAGCACCTTGCCCACGCCGCCCTGCTCCGCGACCTTCTGGGCTTCGCGCGCGTCGTCCAGCTTGAACGTCCGGCTGATGGGAATCACCAGATCCCCCTTCGCCGCGCTCACCGCGATCTGCTCGAGCCGGCGCGCATCCGGATGGGCCATGAAGCTGCGCACGACGAGGCCCTTCTCCTTCGCGCCCTTCGGCTCACCCAGCACGCTGCCCACGGTCCCGCCGTGCTTCACCTTGTCGAGCACCGCCGCCACGGCCTCACCGCCCACCGTGTCCGCCACCGCGTCCAGCGTGGGCAGCTTCGCGACGTCCTTCGGATCATCCAGCGCGACGACGCCGTCCACGCCCAGCTTCCGGGCCTCCTCCACCTGCGTCTTCCGCACGCCCGCCCAGATCTTCGCGCCCCGCGCCCGCGCAGCGAAGACGGCCGAGCGCCCCACCGCGCCCAGCGCGCCGGTGACGAGCACCGTCTCCCCCTGGGAGGGCCGCACGTGCTCCTCGATGAGCTGCGTGCCCGTCAGCGTCACCAGCGGCAGCGCGGCGGCGGCCCGCAGGTCCAGGTTGTCGGGCACCTTCGCCCAGGCCTCCGTGGGCGCGACCACCGTCTCCGCGTAGCCGGCGTTCACCAGGCCCATCACTCGGTCGCCGGGCTCGAAGTCCTCCACGCCCGTGCCCACCTCCACGACCTCGCCGGCCACGTCGCGCCCGAGGATGGTGGGGAACTTCAGGTCCATCCGCCCCTTCATGTCCCCTCGGCGGATCTTCCAGTCCACCGGGTTGATGCCCGCGGCGGTGACGCGGACCTTCACCTCGCCCGGCCCCACCTTCGGCTCGGGCATCTCTTGCACCGCGAGCACATCCACGTCCCCATAGCCTTTGAGCACGACCGCTTTCATCCGGGCCTCCACGTAAGCCGAGCAAGGGAAGAGACTTCCAACGTCGGCCCAACGGTAAGCACCCGCCCGGGGGCCGCCATCGTCGGCGACCGGTCGCCCCGCCTCCTGCTCCCCTGGACGGCGGATGGCCGTCAGCGGGGCTGGAACTCCAGCGCCTCGCGCAGCACCGGATACGTATCCTGCGCGGCGGTGCTGCCCATGAAGGTGTCCAGGTGGCCGTAGCCCGGCAGCATGCGGCGCTGGTACCAGCGCGCGCCGTTCGCCTCGCGCAGCCACTGGAAGGTGCGCTCCGTGGAGGACGGCAGGTACGTGCGGTTCTGCTCGCTGGAGACGAACGTGATGGGCCGCTGGAAGGGCTCCGGGTCCAGGTAGTCCGGCGGCCGCGCCTGCCCGTAGCGCCGCAGGTTCTCCGCGCGGCCGTAGTCGAACTTCACCGCGTGACCGCCGCGCGACATCTGCCCCAGGTGGCGGAATGTCAGCAGGTTGCACCTGCCGAACTGCTCCTCCAGCCGCGCGTGCGTCTCCGGGTTGAGGCGCGCGTGCCGGTACAGCCGGCCGTACATGAACGACAGCCGGTGGCACACCGGGCTGTCACACTCCATCCGCAGGAAGCCCGCCACCTTCGTGAAGGCCGCCTGGAACAGCGGCGTGCGGGACGCGTCATCCGGCGTCAGCGAATCCAGCCCCGCGTCCAGCAGCTCCGGCACCCGCAGGAGCGCCTTGAAGCGCGTGGAGGCCGGCGTGTGGTGGTGCAGCGCCACCTGCGACGCCACCACGGTGCGCACGTCCTGCAGATGGCCCGCGGCCATGGACATGAAGAACGCCGCGGACCCCGCGCAGTGCACCACCGCCTGCACCGACTCCGCGCCGGTGATTTCGCGGATGCGCCGCACCGCCGTCGGCATGTCGTGGTCCGCCGCGTCGTCCAGCGTGAACTGGCGCAGGGGCAGCTGCACGCTGGCGCGCCAGTCCAGGAGCCACGTGTCATAGCCGTGGCGCACCAGGTACTGGACGAAGTTCTCCTTCAGCGTGGGCAGCATGAACATGCCGCTCCACACGCCCGCGCCGTGCACCAGCAGCACCGGCCCCTTCGTGCCGCCCACGTAGCGGGTGAGCTTGAGGGGCACGCCGTCGCCCGCGAGGAAGTCGTACCGCTCGGCCACGGGCAGGCCCTGGAGCGAGACATCCTGGGACAACGTCCGCGACACCGCCGCGCTGCTTCGGTAATCAAAAGCCATGGGCCACCGCCTCCGCGATGCGCTCGGCCACCGCGCTGATGGTCATCACCGGATGGAAACCGATGGACGTGGGGATGACGGAGCCATCCGCCACGTACAGTCCGGGGTAGTTGAACACTTCGCCCTCCGTCGACACGACGCCTCGGCCCGGCGACTCTGCCAGGTGCGCCCCGCCCAGCGAGTGCACCGTGAACGGCCGGCGGAACAGCTCCCACGTGACGAGCGGCGCGAACGTCCCGCCATACTGCGAGGCCAGCTCATGCATCGCGGACGTCATGCGATTCACCAGTGCCACGTTCTCGTTCGCGTAGTCCCACTCGATGTCCAGCCGGTCGCCCTTGAGCACCATGTGTCCGTTGGCATTGTCCTGGCCAATGGCGAACAGGTTGCTCGTGCGCGCCGGATCCACGCCGGTGCCCAGCGGCTTGCTGAACAGCCCCTTGGCGAACGCGCCGTGCAACAGCGGCCACAGCTTCGGCCACAGCGGGGCCCCCATGCCGCCCAGCAGGCCCAGCTGCGGCTGCCCCAGCCCCGCGAGCACCGCCGTCGCCGGCCGGTTGAACGTGGCCGTCACCATGGTGAAGCGCGGCGCGGCGTCGAAGAAGCGCATCACCGTGGCCACGTCCGGCCCCTCCCACGGGAGGATCTCCTCGCGGCTGCCGTGCAGCGAGCCCAGGAAGTCGCCGTTGCCGGAGTAGCCGCGGCCCAGCCAATCGCTCACCAGCGGCAGCGTGCGGGCCCGGTCACGGCTGCGCAGCAGTATCTCCACCGTGCCCAGCGCCCCGGCGGACAGCACCACGCGGCTGCCCTCCACGGACGTCTTCTCCCCGGTGGCCAGGTCCTTGAAGTGCACCCGGTAGCCGCCCGCCACGCGCTGCACGTGGGACACGGACAGGCCCGGCCACACCGTGGCGCCCAGCTTCTCCGCTCGCGCCAGATAGGTGAGGTCCAGGGTGTTCTTCGCGCCGGACTGGCAGCCGAACTCGCACTCCGCGCAGCGCTGGCACGCCTTGCGGCCCGGGGCGGAGGGCTCCGTCCAGGACACCGCCTGGTCCGGGTCGAACGTCTGGCGGCCCATGCGCCGGGCCGCCTGTTGGAACAGGTCGCGCTTGCGCAACGGGTCGGACGCGGGGAACGGCTTCACGTCCAGCTCGTGCGCCACCTTGTCGTAATACGGATCCAATGCCTCGCGGCTGAAGCCCCGAGGCCAGCGCGGATGGTCGAAGACGATGGGGTCCGGCCGCACGTGGATGTTCGCGTAGACGAGCGACCCGCCGCCCACGCCGCTCGCCGTCACCGTGCCGATGCCAGACAGGAAGCGCACGTCATAGAGCCCGCGCGCCTCCGGGCGGATGGGATTGCGCCAGAGCAGCTCGTCCGCGCGCGTGACGTCCCGAGGGAACTGGCCCGGGTTGTACCGGCGGCCCCGCTCCAGCACCGCCACGGACCTGCCCGCCTGCGCCAGCCGGAGCGCGGTGATGGAACCGCCGAAGCCGGAGCCCACCACCACCACGTCGTACTTCTTCGCCATGTCCATGGTGTGTTCCCCCTAGTCGAACTTCGCGCGGGCGAAGACGTCCCAGAGCGTGCCCATGAACATGCCGCCGAAGCGCCGCATCGCGTCCGCCTGCTTCAGCGGCGAGGACGTTCCCAGCACGGAGAACGTGGTGAGCTGCTGGAGGAAGTCCGGCAGGTGCAGTCGGATGATGCCAGTGGCGACGATGGGGCCGGTGCGTTCGTGCCCCTTGCGCAGCACGGTGTAGAGCGTGGACGTGTCGCTCCACACGTCGAAGCCCGCGTCGTCGTTGACCTCCTTGTAGCCATCCAGGAGGTACGGCTGGCCATCCACGCCGGTGAAGGGCATCAGGTACAGCATGCGCCGCTCGTAGAAGCGCTCCGTGCCCACGAAGAGGTTGAAGACGCCGTTCTCCACCGGAGCACCCCCGGGCGGCGTGAAGCCGCGCACGTGCAGCGTGCCCTGCACGATGCCGCCGTGTGACTCCTGCGCGAGGAAGCGGTCCAGGTTGGGCAGCGTGATGGTGACGACGAACTCCGCCGTCTGCCCACCGCGCTGGCCCGCCCGCGCAGCTCCGGCGAAGTCCTCCGGCGACGGGTGGTTCGGCTGGAGGAAGCCCTTCATCCGCTCCGTGAAGCGCAGGCCCACCACCGGCGTGGGAGACACCACCGTGCCACCGGGCGGAATCACCACGTCGCCCAGCGGATCCGTTCCGGGCACCACCGGCGAGGCCACCGTCTCCACCTCCGGCATCATCCGCATGCTGACGCGAGGCGGGTACGCGGGTGCGGCCTTCATCGGCACGCGCTCCGGCGCCACCCAGCCCGGCGCGTCCTTCGCCTCGCGGATGGCCCGCTCCACGTTGAGCTCCGCCACCGCGGCGATGGTGGAGGACGGGTTGACGCCCACGCCCACCGGCAGCGCCGCGCCGTCCATGACGTAGAGGCCGGGATAGCCGTGCACCTGGCCGTCGGGCTTGAGGACGCCGTACGCGGGCTCCTCCGCCATCGCGCAGCCGCCCAGGTTGTGCACGGACACCGGCAGGTGCAGCCGCTCCCACAGCGGGTTGTAGGCGGCGCGCGTGCCCAGCGCTCGGGCCACGTCCTCGCAGAGCTGTTCCTGCGTACGGTACAGCGGCAGGTTCGCGGGCACGTCCCACTGCACCTGGAGTTCGCGCGTGATGGGCGACAGCGTCAGCCGGCCGTTGGACTTGTCCCGGCCCATGGCCAGGAACACGGCCTGGAAGCGACCGCGCTCGTTCTCGATGGCGGCCATCTCCTTGGAGCGCGTGCGCAGCACCTTCACCAGCTCGCGCTGGAGCAGGTCCGCAGGGAGCGTCATGGCGCGGTCCGGGTCCATGGCCACCATCAGCCCCGCGGCCTGCGCCGGGTGCCCGCCCTCCTGGAAGAGGAACCAGGTCTTGTCCTTGCCCTGGCCTTCATCCACCACCATGCCGGTGGTGATGGTGGGGCCCACCGCGGGGTCCCACGGCTCCTTCGTGTCGAAGGCGAAGGCGAGGAAGTCCCCGTTGGCGGAATAGCGCGTGCCCAGCCGCGCGCTCAGGTCCGGCAGCGTGCCGTGCACGTCGCGGTTGCGCAGCAACAGCTCCGTGGAGTTCACCGCGCCCGCGCACAGGAAGACGCGGCGGGCCTCCACGGTGCGCTGCATGCCGGCGCTGGCGTGGTCGGTGAAGGTGACGCGGTAGCCCGGCGACAGGGGCTCGATGCGGGTGACCTCCGCCTGGGTGGTGACCTCCGCGCCCCGCTGTTCGGCGACGGCCAGGTAGTTCAGGTCCAGGGTGTTCTTCGCGCGGCGGTTGCAGCCGATGTCACACTCGCCGCAGTAGTTGCAGCCCTCCTGGAGCACGCCGAACTTGTTGGGCAGGGGCTCGCCCGCGGGGGCGAAGCGCACGGCGAGGTTCGGGTAGAAGAACTGCGCCTCGCGGCCCAGCTTCTTCGCCACCTCCTGCATCCGCTTCGTCTTGGGCGGCAGCCCGCGCGCGGCGGCGGTGATGGGCTGCACGTCCAGCATGTGCGCGACCAGGTCGTAGTACGGATCCAACGACTCCCGGCTGTAGCCCTCCGGCCACCCGGACGCGAACACGTCCGGCGGCGGGCGCAGGTGCACGTTGGCGTAGATGAGCGAGCCGCCGCCGTACCCCGCGGCCTGCACCACGCTCATCCCCTTGAGGAGCTTGATGTCGAAGAGCCCCTGCCGGTGCTGCCACAGCCAGCCGTTGCGAGGATCCTCGAAGTCGCGAGGGAAGCTGCCCTTCGGGTAGCGCAGGCCACGTTCGAGCACGCGCACGGTCAAACCCGCCTGCGCGAGCCGACAGGCCGCCACCGCGCCGCCAAACCCGGTGCCGATGACCAGGGCGTCGTATGCCGGTGCCATGTTCCCCCTCGGGTGCGGTCCCTGGGGAGCAGGGATCCGGAAGCGCGACCCGGGAACGTCCAGGTGAAGGACGGACCTGACTCTACAACGGGTCACCCCCGTTTCCTTGAGGCCGGCCCCCCTCCGTGGATCAGCATTTTTCGCTCTGGAGAACTGGATTCCATGATCAGCGCGGATAGGTTGGCGGGCGAGCGGGCAGATGGCTCGCTTGGACGCGCGACGTCATGGCCATGGCCCGGTACCATCGGCGCGGAACGACCTTTCCCATGAACGCTGACGATTGCCAGAAGCGGGGTCACCAGAGGTGGTGACGGACGAGGAGGTCCCGGCGGCGCCAGCGGCGACCGCGTCCTCGGTGGATCCGCTGGTGGGGTCGACGATTGGCGAGTTCGTCATCCGGGAGCGCGTGGGCGCTGGAGGGATGGGGGTCGTCTACCGGGCGGAGCACCCACTGATTGGCAAGCACGCGGCCATCAAGGTGATGCGCGCGGAGCTGGTGTCCCCGGAGCAGGAGCAGCGGCTGCTGGTGGAGGCGCGGGCGGTGAACGCCATCCGGCATCCGGGCGTGCTGGACATCTTCAACTTCGGAACGCTGCCGGACTGCCGGCCCTACGTGGTGATGGAGTTGCTCCAGGGCCAGTCGCTCGCGGACCGGATGCGCGAGCAGGACCGGATGGACGTGGGGACCACGGCCTGGATGTTGGATCAGGTCCTGGCCGCGCTGGGGGCCGCGCACCGGGCGGGAGTGGTGCACCGGGACCTGAAGCCCGCGAACGTGTTCCTGATGGAGCAGCCGGACGCGGCGCCGCTGATCAAGTTGGTCGACTTCGGCATCGCCAAGGTGATGCAGGAGCATGACGCGCTGGCACGGGCGGACCGCTCCACGGTGGGAACGCCGGACTTCATGGCCCCGGAGCAGATCCGCGGCGGAGAGGTGGGCCCGGCCGCGGACCTGTACGCGCTGGGCGTGATGGCGTTCCACATGCTCACGGGCACCCGGCCGTTCCAGGGTGACAACGTGCAGGTGATGTTCGCGCACGTGGAGCAGATCCCTCCCCGGGTGTCGTCGCGGGTGGAGGGGATTCCGCCGGAGCTCGATGAGCTGGTGTTCCAGTTGATGGAGAAGGAGCCCTCGAAGCGGCCCGCGACCGCGACGGCCGTGCGGATGAAGCTCCGGGGGCTGGCGCGACCACCTGTGCCCTCCGTGAGCGTGGAGCAGAAGACGCCACCGCCGGCGAGCGTGGAGTCGCGGGCCGTACCGCAGGTGCCCACGGCCACCGTGCCGCCGGGGCGCCGGAACGGGGGGTCCATCGCGGTGGCGGCGGTTGCTGGTGTGGCGCTGCTGGGAGTGGGTTACGGGTTGGGGACGCAGGCGCGGAAGGCGGAGCAGACGCAAGTGATTGCGCTACCGCGACCTTCCGAACCGGTGATGGTGGACGCGAGGCCCACGCCTCCGGTGGAGCCGCCGCCGCAGGCCCCTGTCGAGGAGCCGCCCGAGGTCATCGCGGAAGAAGCGCCTGCGGAGGCAGAGACCGCGACAGCGACCCTGGCGAAGTCCACGAAGTTGCCACCGCTGCCGGCGGGAACTGCCTCCGAGAAGAAGCTGGAGCAGCGGCTCGCAGGTCTGTTCAAGCTCCTGCTGGCGCGGGCGAAGGACGTGGATGCGGAGGGGGCGCTGCGCGGCAAGCTGATCCAGCAGTACCGGGCCGCCACGGACGCGACGGACGCCGAGCGTGCGCGCATCCATGTCGCGCTGGATGACATCGAGAAGGACCTGACCCAGCGCATCGCGCTGCACGACGCGCCCCCACCTCCCGTCGTCGTCGCCGCCGCTCCGGAGCCGCCCAAGGTTCCGGCGCTCGTGATTCCCAAACTCCCCACCCTGCCCCAGGGCAATGCGTCCGAGCAGAAGCTGGCCCAGCGCATGGACAAGCTGGTCGCGGAGCTGCGCAAGCGCACGAAGAACCAGGATGTCGCGCCGGAGCTCACGAAGCAGCTGGTGGACATCTACAAGTCCGCGGCGAACGCCACGACCGCCACCGAGCGCATGACCGTGCATCAGGCCTTGGATGCGTGGCAGGAGCGGTTGACGACGCGCTTCCCTCGCTGAGCACTACGTCCAGGGGATCCACGGAAGTCCCGAACCCTCAACATCTCCATGACGGGCCCTGGCGGGCGGCGTCATGAGGGAGTCTGCGGCTGAAGGACAGCCGGGAGGAAAAGGACCGGCTCACTGGAAGTACTGGGGACCCCGCGTCGACTGGCGGACGAGCGAACAACCGACAAGCCCACAGGGCACGCGACGGCGTCCCGGGCTCACGGTACTGTCACCGCAAAACGAGCTTTTCAATGAAGACGCGAAGAATTCCGGAGACGGGGGCACACCGGGCGCTGACGGAGCGGGAGGTGCCGGTGGCGATGGCATCCACTGCGCCGAAGGCGGATCCGCTGCTGGGGGCGCAGCTGGGTGAGTTCATCATCCAGGAGCGCATTGGCGCGGGTGGGATGGGGGTGGTGTACCGGGCGGAGCACCCCATCATTGGCAAGCAGGCGGCCATCAAGGTGTTGCGCGCGGAGTTGATGTCGCCAGAGCAGGCGCAGCGGTTGCTGGTGGAGGCGCGGTCGGTCAACGCCATCCGTCACCCGGGCATCCTGGACATCTTCAACTTCGGGTCGTTGCCGGACGGGCGGCCGTACGTGGTGATGGAGTTGCTCCAGGGCCAGTCGCTCGCGGCCGTGTTGCGCGCGCGAGGCCGGCTGGACGTGGGGACCGCGGTCTGGATGTTGGATCAGATCCTCTCACCGCTGGGGGCAGCGCACCGGGCGGGGGTGGTGCACCGGGACCTGAAGCCGGCGAACGTGTTCATGGCGGAGCGGCCGGACGCGGCGCCCATGCTCAAGCTGGTCGACTTCGGCATCGCCAAGGTGCTGCAGTCGCACGAGGGACTGACGAACGCGGACGGTTCCGTGCTGGGGACACCGGACTTCATGGCCCCGGAGCAGGTCCGCGGCGGCGCGGTCGGCCCGGCCACGGACCTGTATGCGCTGGGCGTGATGGCGTTCCAGATGTTCACCGGCGAGCGGCCCTTCCAGGGTGACAACGTGCAGGTGATGTTCGCGCACGTCGAACAGGCACCGCCGCCGCCCTCTTCGAAGGTGGAGGGCCTGCCGCCGGAGCTCGATGCGCTGCTGCTCCAGTTGCTGGAGAAGGATCCAGCGAAGCGGCCTGCCTCTGCGGAGGAGGTGCGGCAAAGGTTGAAGGCGCTGTCCCTGGAGCGGCCTCCGGGCGCGCTGGGGCCCTCCGAGCCGGTGGAGCCGAAGCGGGAGGAGCCCACATCTCCGACGGCGCCCCGTCCGCCGGGGCTCGCGGTGATGCTCGCGGATCGCCGGAAGGTGGCACCGCTCGCGGCGGTGGCGGTCGCGGGGGTGGCGCTGCTGGGCACTGGACTGTGGTGGATGACCCGGCCCGTTGAGACGCCGCCCAAGGTGGAGCAGCGTCTGCCCATGCCGCTCCCGTCCGTGGTGAAGGCGCCGGAGCCGGTGGTGCCACCCGCGCCGGAGCCGGTCGTGACCGCCGAGCCCGAGCCCGAGCCGGAGGCGCCCGAGGAAGAGGCGCCGGAGACGGAGGTGAAGTCAGGACTGCCTTCGCTGCCGCTCACGACGGCGTCGGAGAAGAAGCTGGCGCGGCGGTTGTTTGGTTTGTTCAAGCAGCAGCGGGTGCGGGCGAAGGACGTGGACGAGGACGGAGCGTTGCGCGGCAAGCTGATCCACCAGTACCGGGCCGCCGCGGATGCGACGACGGAGGCCGAGCGCGCGAGGATCCACGTGGCGCTGGATGGCATCGAGAAGGAGCTGACGCAGCGCATCGCCTTGCATGATGCACCGCCCGTGGTCGTCGTCCCGGAGATGCCGAAGGTCCCACCGCTCGTGCTGCCCTCGCTGCCCACCCTGCCCCGGACCAGTGGGCCTGAGCAGCGATTGGCACAGCGGTTGGACAGGCTGGTCGCGGAGCTGCGCAAACGCACGAAGGGGCAGGACGTCGCTCCGGAACTCACGCGAAAGCTGGTGGGCCTCTACACGGAGGCCGCGAAGGCCGAGACCGCCACCGATCGCATGGCCGTGAATCAGGCGCTGGATACGTGGCAGGAGCAGCTGAACGCGCGGCTCCCGCGCTGATCATCGAGAAGTCAGGCACGACCCCATGGGTCATGCGGATCCAAGAGTTCCTCCTCATCGGGGATGCGGATCAGGGGATGTTTGAAAGCATTGGGAGCGCATGGCTATGGTTCGCGCGCCAGCGCCCCCATGAAAACCCCCCGCTCCTCTCAAAGCGATGCCACCCAGGTCATTCGGCCCCCGTCGCGGGCCAATGCGCCTCCGGATCCTCTGTTGGGCACGCAGTTGGGGGAGTTCGTCATCCAGGAGCGCATCGGCGCGGGCGGCATGGGGGTGGTGTACCGCGCCGAGCACCCGCTCATTGGCAAGCAGGCTGCCATCAAGATCATGCGCATGGAGCTGGTGTCGCCACAGCACGTGCAACGCCTGCTGGTAGAAGCCCGAGCGGTCAACGCCATCCGGCATCCAGGCATCATCGACATCTTTGGCTTTGGCACGCTTCCAGATGAACGGCCCTACGTCATCATGGAGCTGCTCCGCGGACGGCCGCTCTCGGATTTCGTCCGCGAGAATCGCCGCATGGAACTGGAGAGCGTCATCTGGGTCATGGACCAGATGCTCGCCGCGTTGGGCGCCGCGCACCGTGCCGGTGTGGTGCATCGCGATCTTAAGCCCGCAAACGTCTTCATCGTCGAAGCGCCGGAGGCTCCTGTCAGCGTCAAGCTGGTCGACTTCGGAATCGCGAAGTTGATGGAGTCACGCGACAACCCGCTCACCGCGGATGGCCTGGTCCTCGGCACGCCGGAATTCATGGCACCCGAGCAGATCCGCGGCGGCACCGTGGGGCCGACGACGGACCTCTATGCCGCGGGCGTGATGATGTTCCAGTTGCTCACGGGTACTCGCCCGTTCCAGGGTGAGTCCGTCCAGGTGATGTTCGCGCATCTGGAACAATCGCCACCGATGCCTTCGTCGCGCCTCGCGGGGCTGCCGAAGGAAGTGGATGCGCTGGTGCTCCGGCTGCTCGAGAAGGAGCCTGCGTCACGGCCTCCTTCCGCGGAAGCCGTGCGTGAGCAACTGAAGCGCATCCCTCTGCGCGAGCCTCCCCGTGCGCCATCCTTCACGAAGCCTGAAGTCGCAATCCCAGCGGGTGATGGCCAAACGCCCAGCACGCAGGATGCACTCAAGGCCATCCGACAACCGCCAGGCATTGGATGGGCTTTGATGGGAGCGCTGGTTCTGCTGAGTGGGGGGGCCGGCGTCATCCGGCTCCGCTCCGTTCCGCTCAGGCCTGTTCCAGAAGCAGAGACAGACGCAGTCCTCCACGGAACAGACGCGGGCACCGATGCAGGGTTCGACGCAGGCACCGATGCAGGCGTCGACGCGGGCACCGATGCAGGGTTCGACGCAGGCACCGATGCAGGCGTCGACGCGGGAGCCGATGCAGGTGTCGACGCAGGTCCAGTGGGTCCTCTACCTCCATCTCCCAATAGGGCGCTCCTCCAGCGCATCGACATGCTCAGCAAGAAGCTGCTCCGCAGGAGCAAGGGCGGCCCAGCCAACACAGAGCTGAAGGCGTCCCTGCAAAAGATCAAGGACTCCTCCTATTACGCACGAACAAAAGTCGAGCGCGCGGAGATCAATGACTCACTTGATACCTGGGAAAGGCGCCTCGAACAGCAGTTCCCCCTGCGCTAACCCCGGTCCTCCTCGTCCGCCTCATCCAGCCCCTCCGGCGACTCCAGCAACCGCCGGGCCCGCTCCATCATCTCCACGACGATCTGCCCGGCGGGCTGCACGGTGTCGATGCGCGCCATGCTCGCGCCTCCCGCCGGCAGGCTCATCTCCTCCAGGTCTCCCTGCGTGTCCGGCGTGGGCAGGAAGGAGCTGAACTTCGGCATCACGTACTGCACGTCCAGCACGCCCGGGAACAGCCGCGTCGTCCCGATGGCGTCCGACTCCGTCGTCGGCGGCGCGCTCGACTCGCGCCCCGCCCACTCGCGCACCACGCGGTTTCGGATCACCCGCATGCGCTTGCCCGGCCACTCCGGCCCGAACAACGTCGTCAGCGCCGTGTCTCCCGCGTCCCCATCCACCAGCCGCTCCTTGTAGAGCGGGTGCGCGTACGCCTCCACCGACGCCACCAGCCGCGTGCCCACCCAGACGCCGTCCGCGCCGTGATGCAGCGCGCGCGCCGCGCTGAGTCCGTCCGCGATGCCTCCCGCCGCCAGCACCGGCACCGCGTCCGTCAGCTTCCGGAACTCCTTCAGCAACACCAACGTCGGCGTGCTGCCCAGGTTGCGCCCGCCCGCCTGCCGCCCCTGGGCGATGAGCCCCTGCACCCCGGCGTCCAGCGCCTGCCTTGCCAGCTCCACCGTGCCTGCCTGCACCCAGACCCGCGTCCCCGCGGCCTGCAGCGCTTGAATCCATTCGCGCGGCGGCAACGCCCAGTGGAACACCACCACCGGCACCTTCGCCGCGATGCACGTGTCGATGTGGTCCCGCGTCGTGAAGCCTTGCGGCTCCAGCCGGTCCACGATGAAGTCCACGCCGTAGGGGCGCTGCGTGCCCGCTTGGATGGCCTTCAGCCGCGCCTCCAGCACGCCCGGCGGCTCCGGCGCCGTGCCCAACATTCCCAGGCCGCCCGCTTCCGACACCGCCACCACCAACGGCGGCAGGGACACGAACGCCATGCCCGCTCCGACGAAGGGATAGTGGATGCCCAGCTCGCGCGTCAGCCGCGTCCTCAGCGTGTTGCCCTCCAACACGTAGATGGGCTTCGACTTCGGACGGGCCTCCAGGCCCGCAGCATCGGATTCTCCGTCCGCCAGCGACGCCTCGTCCTCGGAGGAAGCAGAGGGCTGGCCGGGTCGTCCGTCGTTCGCGCCGTTCATCGCGTCTCCCGAAAGGGTGCTGACGTACCGAGCCTTCAAGATTAGCAGCGCCTCCCCCTGATTCAGCCGCGGCCGGGCGGGGCCGTGCTCACTGGCCAGCAGAGCGGCCTCATTCCTCCGGGATGAGGCCGCCGGGCCCCAGCCCCGCGTCCGTCAGCACCCGCCCCCGTCCCAGCCTCCGCGTCAGGGGCCGGTAGCGCTGCGCCACCAGGGTGCTCAACCGGAACGGCAGCTTCCGCTCCCGCTCCACCTTGCGGGCCCGCTCCACCAGCGCCTCGCGCGTCAGCCGCTGCGGGCCTTCCAGCCCCAACAGGATGCGGTTGGTCGTGGTGGGCACCTCGAAGATGGACAGGCCGTGGAAGCTCACCTGGTAGGTGCGCACCATCGCGTCGTAGTGCGGGTTCCCCGCGGACTCCCAGACGTTGCTCGCCACCGCCCCGCCCCGCGTCAGCCGTGAACGCACCGCGCCCAGGAACTCGCGCGTGGCCAGGTGCCCGGGAATCTGATCCGCCCCGTACGCATCCAGGATGATGAGGTCGTAGGGCGGCCCGTCCGCTTCGATGAAGGCCCGCCCGTCCCCCACGTGCGCGCGCAGGAGCGCGTCCTCCTGGAAGCCGCAGTACTCCTTCGCGGCGTCCACCACCGCCGCGTCCAGCTCCACCACGTCGATGTGCGTGTCCGGCAGCACCGCGTGCAGGAACATGGGGATGGAGCCGCCGCCCAATCCGATGGCGAGGATGTTCTCCGGCTGGGGCACGAACGCCAGCGCCACCATCGCCATGCGGGTGTACGGCAACTCCAGACGCAGCGGTTCGCCAGGCCACACCACGCTCTGGCGCGCCCCCCCGTCGCCGAAGCGCAACGAGCGGCGTCCTTCCTCGTCCTCGGTGACGATGACGGGCCCGGAGCCGTCATCGCGCTCGTCCGCCGCCGCCAGGGCCCGGGCTCCCTACTTCGCGTCCGTCACCGGCAGGGGTCCGCTGTCCAACACCCGCTGCGCCGTCACCGCCGGCCCGTACCGCGGCGTCTGGATGGGCGTGCCCTGCGCGTCCTTCCCCTGGCTCAGCGTCATTGCGTCCGCGTCCGGCAGGTAGCCCACGCGCAGGGACACCTCGCGCACGGAGGACAGCTCGCGCGTCTCCTCCGGGCCCGTGGCGTAGGGCAGCGCGGTGCGCAGGGGCAGCGGCACCACCACGCGGCGATTCGCCGTGGCGCCCGGCTCCACGCGGCTGACCGCGGGCACCTCCGGCGCTTCCACCGCCAGGTCTTCCGGCACCGGCAGCAACATCCGCGACAGCACCACCTTGCCGCCGGACAGGTCCACGTAGGCGCGCTCGGGCGCCAGCGTGAGGTGGCCGCTGAAGCCCACGTCCCACAGGCCGTCCGTGAGCAGCACGGCCTTCTGCGTCCGGTTGTGCACCGCGTAGGTGACGGCGAGCGTGTCCGCCTCTCGCGTCACCGACTCCACCTTCAGCTCCACGTCCGCCTGGGCCACGCGCTGTCCTCCTGGATCCGCTGCTGGGGGCGCGGGCCGCTCCGGCGCCCGCGCACAGCCCATGATGATTGCCAGCGCCATGATGGCACCAGCGCGGCGGAAGGTCTTCATCCCCCGAATCCTAGTAGCGCGGGCGGGTCGGCAGGTTCAGATCGTCGCGCAGGACGTTCTCTCCGGGACGTCCGCCCTGCACCACGTCCGGCGTGGACGGGTCCTGGTCCAGGTCGATGGGCAGGCCCACCGCGGAGGTCTCCAGGTTGCGCGTGCCGTCCTTGGAGCCCAGCGCCAGCGTGCCGTTGTTCATGTCCGACGCGTGCACCAGCTCGTGGAACAGGCCCACGACGGGCGGGCGGTTCATCCACTCCTCGCTGCCCAGCGAGATGCGCGTGGTGTTGTAGTTCACCTGCGCGTCCGTGCCCTTGCCCGGCGTGCCGTCCGCGTTCATGAAGCCGTCGTTGAAGTTCGTGCCGCCCGCGCTGTTGCCGCTGGACGTCTCGCGGATGACCGTCTTCTTGCCGCTGTCGTCCAGCGTGCGCAGCAGGTCCTGGCCCGAAGGCAGCGAGCGCATCGCGTCCAGGTCCGACTGCACGCGCGCCTGGAACTCCGCGCTGCCCGTCACGGAGACGGAGGAGCCGCGCTGGTCCGCGTCCGTCATGTCGACGATTTCGCGCTCGCCCTCGGCCGCGTCGGCGGTGGTCTCACCCTCCTCCACGTAGAGCTTGTCCGTGCCCGTGCCGCCACGGACCGTGTCCTTGCCCGCGCCGCCCGCCACCGCGTCGTTGCCCGCGCCGCCGCTCAGCGTGTCGTCGCCGCGCCCGCCGATGACCTGGTCGTCGCCCTCGCCGCCATAGGCCCGGTCGTTGCCCGCGCCCGCGTCGATGTAGTCCCGGCCCTTGCCGCCGGACAGGTAGTCGTTGCCGTCCAGGCCGTACATCACGTCGCGGCCCTCGCCACCCAGGATGCGGTCATCGCCCGCGCCGCCCTCCAGGTAGTCGTCGCCGTCCATGCCCTTCAGCGTGTCCTTGCCCTCGCCACCGATGAGGGTGTCGTTGCCCGCGCCGCCGATGAGCGTGTCATTGCCCGCGCCGCCCGTGAGCTTGTCGTCGCCGTCACCGCCGTCCAGGGTGACGTCCTGCGTGACGCTCGCGTCCACGGTGATGGAGTCGTTGCCGGCGCCGCCGTTGATGATGACGCCCTTGGACTGTTCGGCGGTGAGGTTCACCGTGTCGCTGCCGGACGTGATGGTGAGCCCGCCGTTCTTGTTCTGCGTCACCTTGGCGGTGTTGTTGCCCGCGCCCAGGTCCACCACCGTGCGCCCATCCGCGTTCGTGCTCACCTGCGGCGCGAGCGCCTTCGCCACGCCCTTGCCAATCTTGTCGAGGGCCGAACCGATGCCCGACGCGATGCCGCCCAGGAAGCCGCCGCCGTCCTTGTCCTTCTTCACCGCCGTCTCGGTGGTGCGGACCTCCGACAGCGGAGGACGTGAACCCGCGCGGGGCCCGGAGTCGAAGCCGTCCGACATCCGCTGCGTGACGGCGGCCTTCACCGCGTTGGGCTTCGCGGGCGCGGCGGGCGTCTTCGGCTGCGGGGTGCTGACAGGGGACGTCGTGCGCGAGCCGGGCTTGCCAATCGTGGTCATGTCGCTTCTCCCAGGTGACGGAGACACCTGGCCAGGGGTCCGGGCGACGGGGCGCCAGGGTCGGCCAAACGCCGACATTCCAGATTGTCGTGAACGTTTGCCCCCAGTTGCGTCGCCCGGCCCGGAACGACACGGCGCGGCACGGAAGCCCCTGGAATCGTTGTGTTTCTCAATTCCCGATTCGCGAGATGGCTTCAAGGATTTCGTGTATTACGGCTTCACCGCCCCTGCCCCATTCACGGGGAAACGGGGGGCGGATGACGGGAGGGAGCACCGCATGAAGCTGAAGACGTTGCTGTCCGCCGGGGTGGCGTTGGCCGCCGCGGCGTGGGCCAGTCCAGGAGTGGCGGCCACGGCGAACGGCCCCATCTGTGACCCGGCGGCCTGGGTGAACTCGACGACCTATTACAACTGCACGGGGAGCAGCCACACGGCGCTGGACGTGGGCAACAGCTCCTGCGGCGAGTGGAACCACCGCGGCATGCTGGTGGGCAACTACTACTATTACTACTACGGCGGCTGCGCGGCGGCCTGCAACGGCTCCACCTGCAACGGTGGCGCGGGCAACTACTACGTGGTGTCCGGCGCGAACGGCTGGGACTTCCGCCAGTTGCACTTCTACGCCAACGTCAGCTCCGGCACGAAGACGTGCGACCGCTGCGCGCTGGGGCTCGTGGGCGGCACGGGCAGCGCCACGGGTCCGCACTCGCACTCGGACAACCGGCAGTACGGCACGCGCAAGTCGGCCTGGTACACCAGCGTCGGCACCACGTGCGGCACCAACGCCAACTGCACCAACCGGCTGGGCGTTCCCACGCTGTAGCGAAAGCGTGCGGGTGTCCTCGGGCAGGGGCCGCACGTCCCCTGCCCGGCTTCACGTCTCCGACGTCCGGCGCGCGTGCGCCCGTCCTTCCTCCTCCGCGTGGGCCCCCTTCGACATGACCTCCCGTCCCCTCTTCAAGGTCGCGCTCGCTGGCCTCGTCCTCCTCGTCGCCCTGGGCGTCGTATGGTGGCGGGGTTCGGTTGGGAGCGATGACGCCGGTCCTTCGCTGCCCGTCGCGGCGATTCCTTCCATGCCTGCTGCCTCCGCCGGGAATGGCGCCACCGGGGAGCCTCCGCCCGCCGCGCGCGCTGAACCTCGCGAGGAGATCCCCATGCCCGGGTGCTGGGACGGGCTGGCGGCGTTGGACAGGTCCGCGACGATGGAGTCGCTGCACGCCGCCGTGGCCGCCGCCATCCAGGCGCGCGACACCGCGCTGGTGGCCTATCTCCAGGAGCGCCTGACGGAGCTGGTGGGCAACGACCCGGACCGCGCGCTGCAACTGGTGGCGTGGGCGGTGAACGCCGCGCCGCCGGAGCCTGCCATCTACCTGGAGGCCCTCAAGGCCTCGCCCGCCGTGCGCCATCCGCGCGTCACGGAGAAGCTGGTGTCGGTGGCCGAGGACAAGACGCTGGCCACGCCGGACCGCGCCTCCGCTTTGGACGCGCTGGAGACGCAGCACCGCTTCACTCCGGAGACGCGAGGCCGGCTCAAGGCCATCGCGATGGATGACTCCGCGGACTCCGCCGCGTGGACGGCCACGCGCACGCTGGGCCGGGTGATGAAGGAAGACTATGAGCGCACCGGTACGTATGCGCCGTATTGGAAGGACCTGCTGGACATCGGCACCACGTCGGATGACTCGGCGGTGCGGCTGCTCGCGCTGGAGATGCCGTCGTACTCCGACCCGCTGCTCGACTCGGGCTCCATCGACGCGCTGGCGAAGGTGATGCGCACCGACAAGGAGCGCGACGTGCGCGAGATGGCCGCCTTCCGGCTCGCCGTCACCGAGGACCCGCAGAAGGCCCTGGCCGCGTACCGCGCCGCCTTCGACGGCGAACATGACCTGTGCGTGCGCTGGGCCTTCCTGCGCTTCGCCGTGCGCGCGGCTGGCGCGGACGCACTGCCCCTGGTGGAGGAGTTCGCGCGCAAGGACCCGCGCCTGCGGCAGGACTACCTGGACTTCAAGGCGCTGTACGCGACCGGCACCACGGACTTCGCGCGCATCTGGATGGGCAAGAAGGAACACCACGACTGCGTGGTCGAGGAAGGAGCGCCGCACTGATGGGCTCGCGAACGATGAAGGCCCGAGTGCTCTGGCTGTCGCTCCTGCCAGGACTGGCCCTGGCACAGGGCGCGCCTGTCGCCACTCCCGCCCGGACGGCCTGCACGGTGGAGGGCATGCTGGACGAGGTGCGCGTGGCCATGAAGACGGGCTCGCCCGCCTACCGCAAATACGCGCGGCTGCGTTTGAAAGAGGCCGCCATCGCCATGCCGCCAGAGGCCCTGGGCCGGGCGGTGAGCCAGGAGCGCGACCCCTCCGTGCTGGAGGCCGTGGGCGCGGCGCTGGCCACCAAGGCGAGCAACACACAGAAGCCGGAGCTGCTCCAGCCGCTGCTCTCCCGCGCGAGCCAGGACGCGGACCCCGGCCTGCGCGCGGCGGCGGTGCGCGCGCTCCAGGGCTCGCCGTCGGTGGAGTTCATGGCGAAGAACGGCGACGTCGTCACCTACGAGCAGCTCGTGCGCGACAGCGCGCCGGAGGTGCGCCAGGCGGTGGTGGAGAACCTGGTGACGGAGAGCGCCGGCATCTACTTCGGCCACAACCCGGAGCTGGCGGAAGCCGCGGTGAAGGTCGCCTCGACCACGGACGACCCGGCGCTGGCCACGCGCCTGCTGGGCGAGGTCTCCATGGAGGCCGCGAGCCCGGAGGTGGTGCGCAAGCTCACCCAGCAACTGCGCTCGGAGGACGCGGGCCTGCGCGCGGCGGCGGCGAAGGCGCTGGGTGGTGTGCCGGGCTCCGAGTCCGCGGGCGCGCGCCGTTCGCTCACCTCGCTGTACCGGAGCGACAGCGACCTTGCTGTGCGCAAGTCGGCGCTGGAGGGGCTCGCGCGGCTGGGCCAGTCCGGCGCCCGGCCGCTGCTGGAGTCCCTGCGCGGCGTGGACAAGCGCCTGGATCCAGAAATCGACGCGTGGCTGTCCGCGCTCCAGAAGAACCTCCAGGAGTGGCACCTCATCCTGAGGGAGAAGCAGCGCTTGTCGCCCTGAGTGCGTCCGCTGGGGAACGGCTGTTCCATGGCGGGCATCCTTCAGGCCCGGCCCCGCCGAAAAGGTGGCCGGGCGGCGGGGAGAGCGGCAGGTTGAGGGGGCCATGTCCGACAGCGGTTTCGGCTCGT
The DNA here is from genome assembly GCF_003668935.1 of Corallococcus sp. AB032C. Taxonomy (NCBI): domain Bacteria; kingdom Pseudomonadati; phylum Myxococcota; class Myxococcia; order Myxococcales; family Myxococcaceae; genus Corallococcus; species Corallococcus sp. AB032C. The sequence goes on from NZ_RAWP01000011.1 coordinate 142,644, forward strand.
CCACCCTCGCACTGGCGCTCGTTGGCAGCGCCGTCACCATCCTCTCCACCAGCCTGGGCGCCGTGCCCGCCCTGGCCATGGGCGGCATCTCCCAGCGCACCAAGGACGTGCTGATGGGCTTCAGCGCGGGCGTGATGCTCGCGGCCACGGCCTTCTCGCTCGTCGTGCCCGCCATCCACCTGGCGGAGGAGCGCTCCACGTCGCGATTCGTCCCCGCGCTGGTGGTGGGCGGCAGCATGCTGGTGGGTGGCCTGTTCCTGCACCTGTGCAACCGCTTCATCCCGCACGAGCACTTCATCAAGGGCCAGGAGGGCAACGCGCAGGCGGCGAACCTGAAGCGCATCTGGCTGTTCGTGCTGGCCATCGCGCTGCACAACTTCCCGGAGGGCCTGGCGGTGGGCACCGGCGTGGGCAGCCGCTCCATGACCATCGCCGTGCCCATCCTGGTGGGGATTGGCCTGCAGGACATCCCGGAGGGTTTCGTCGTCGCGCTGGCGCTGATGGGCGTGGCGTACAGCCGCAAGCAGGCGGTGCTGGTGGCGCTCTACACGGGGCTGGTGGAGGGCGTGGCCGCGCTGGTGGGATTCTTCGCCACGTCGTTCGCGTCAGGCGTGCTGCCGTGGGCGCTCGCGTTCGCGGGCGGCTCCATGCTGTACGTCGTCAGCGACGAGATGATCCCCGAAAGCCACCGCCAGGAGTACGCGAAGGAGGCCACCGCCGGGCTGATGGTGGGCTTCGTGCTGATGATGTTCCTGGACGTGACGCTGAGCTGACGCTTTGCGTGCGCGCACCGCGTCTGTGTCCTGCAGGACACCCGGCTGCCCCGCCCCGTGTGGCCCGGACGTGGTAGTTTCAGGTGCATGTCTGTGTCGGATCGAACCCGCGTCGACGGGACCCCCGGGGAGTCGAAGGACAAGGGCGCCCACCTGGACGAGGAGGGGCAGGAGGCCGCGCTCCACGTGACGCTGCCGTATGAGCAGGCCCGCCGTCCGGGGGACCTGCCCACGGTGCGCCGCTTCCGCCTGTCCGTGGTGGAGGGCCCGGGCGCGGGCATGGTGTGGGAGTCCACGGCGGACACCTGCTCGGTGGGCTCGCATCCGCTCAACGACTTCGCGGTGGAGGACTCCACCGTGTCGCGCTTCCACTGCGAGGTGCGCATCGGGCCCAAGGGCCCGCAGGTGAAGGACCTGGACAGCCTCAACGGCGTCATCGTGGACGGCGTGCAGGTGGTCGAGGGCATCCTGCGCAGCGGCAGCCTGCTGCGGCTGGGCCGCGTGGTGCTGCGGTTCGACTTCAGCGCGGAGAGCAACCGGCTGCCCCTGTCGGAGTTGACGCGCTTCGGCACGCTGGTGGGCACATCCGTGGCCATGCGCGGCTGCTTCGCGATGATGGAGCGGGCCTCCGCGCGCGACGTCACGGTGCTGCTGGAGGGAGAGACGGGCACGGGCAAGAGCCAGGCGGCGCTCGCCATCCACCAGGCCAGCCGGCGCAAGGACGCGGCGTTCCTGGTGGTGGACTGCGGCGCCATCCCCGCGCACATCCTGGAGAGCGAGCTATTCGGCCACGAGAAGGGCTCCTTCACCGGCGCGGTGAGCCGGCGCGCGGGCGTCTTCGAGGAGGCCGACGGCGGCACCGTCTTCCTGGACGAGATTGGCGAATTGCCCCCGGAGTTGCAGCCCAAGCTGCTGCGCGTGCTGGAGAACCGGGAGATCCGCCGGGTGGGCAGCAACACGTACCAGCCGGTGGACGTGCGGCTCATCGCGGCCACGCACCGCGACCTGCGCGCGGAGGTGAACGCGGGCCGCTTCCGCTCCGACCTGTTCTTCCGGCTCGCGGTGCTGCGCATCGCCATGCCGTCCCTGCGCCAGCGACCGGAGGACCTGTCCATGCTGGTGTCGGGCATCCTGGCGTCGCTGGGCGCGGACCCGGAGCGCACGGGCGCGCTGCGCACGCCGGAGTTCCTGTCGCGGCTGAGGCACGCGGCGTGGCCGGGCAACGTGCGTGAGTTGCGCAACCACCTGGAGCGCTGCCTGGTGTTCGAGGACGCGCTGCCGCTGGCGGAGGAGGACTCTCGCCCGGAGGGCAGCCCGCTGGAGCTGGACCTGTCGCGGCCGTACGCGGAGCAGCGCCGGCGCGTGGTGGACGACTTCGAGCGGAGATACCTGCGGGCGCTCCTGGAGAAGCACCAGGGCAAGGTGGCCCAGGCCGCCGTCACCGCCGGCATGGACCGCGTGCACTTCTACCGGCTGCTGCGCAGGCACGGCATCAAGCCGTAGGCGGCTTCAGCTCCGGGAAGACAGCCGCCAGCGCTCGGGGGCATCCGGCACGGGACTGACGACGAAGTCCGCCTCCAGTCCCCGCAGCGCCGGGCCGGTGACGATGGGCGTGGCCGCTGCTCCGTCATCCCGCACCCAGCCGGGCAGGTGGAGCAGGCCCCCTTCCCCGCCCGCGGCGTCCCAGGCGGAGGCAGTGGCCTCCGTCCAGCCGTGAGCCTCTTCCCGCGACGTCAGCCGGTCCACGTGCACGGTGACGTGCAGGCGCGCGGTGGAGGTGCCCTTCCCCGTCAGGGCGAGCCCCACGTCCAGCACGCGCGCCCGCAGCTCCCGTTCACGGCGCACGTCGTCCGGGAGGCTGGCCACGGCGAGCAGACACGCACCGCCCATCACCCGCACCTCCATGCCGGCCTCGCGCGCCAGGGTGCTCGCGCGCTCCAGGCCCGCGTCCAGGTCCTCCATCGCCGCGGGGTCCGGTTCTCCCGTCAGCCGGGCCTCCACGTACAGCCCCACCGCGCGGGGGACGGCCACCGGTGCCGCGCCTCCCAGCACCGCGCCCCGCAGGTCCTCCAGGAGCGCATCCACGTCCGGGTGGCGCTCCTCGCGCGCCTTGCGCAGACATCGCAGCACCACCTCGTCCAGCGCGGCGGACACCGGCGCGTGCTCTCCGGGACGTGGCGGCGGCGCGTGCAGGTGTTGCTGCTCCACCTCGTGGCGCGTGGTGCCCTGGAAGGGCGGCATGCCCGTGAGCAGTTGGAAGAGCAGCACGCCCGCGGCGTACAGGTCCGTGCGCGCGTCCGGCACCTCGCCGCGGATCTGCTCCGGCGCCATGGACAGCGGCGTGCCCAGCACCACACCGGTATGCGTGAGCGACGAGCTGCCCGGCGCGCCCGGCACCAGCCCCTTCGCCACGCCGAAGTCCACCAGCTTCACGGCGGGACCGCCGCGTCCCGGGGCCAGCCGCACCACGTTCTGCACCTTCAGGTCGCGGTGCACCACGCCCGCCGCGTGCGCCACCCGCAGCGCCGCGCCCACCTGCTCCATCACCTCCAGCACCTCGCGCGGGGACAGGGGCCCGCGCGCGGCCAGCTCCGCCGCCAGGTCCTGCCCCTCCAGCCACTCCATGGCGATGAACGGCCGTCCGTCCGACAGCTCGCCGTACCCCAGCACCGTGACGATGTGCGGATGGCGCAGCCGCTGCAGCGTGGCGGCCTCACGCCGGAAGCGCCGCAGCGCCACCGCCGCCGCGGCCACCTGCGGGTGCAGCACCTTCAGCGCCGCGGGCACGCCGGACTGCGCGTGCCGCGCCCGGTACAGCGCGGACACGGGGCCGTGGACCTGGACGCGGTCCACGACCCACTCGCCCACGAGCGCGCCGGGCCGAAGCTCCTCGCCGTAGAGGGCCTCCTCGCCATTCATGGGCTAGCGCTTGCCCTGGCCCCGTGAGGTCTCCAGGGGCGGAGGAGGCTCCGTCCAGCGCTTGCACAGCTCGCGGTGCTGCTCATCCACCAGGTCGCACGCGCCGTTGAGGTAGACGGTGACGGGCTCCTCCCAGGGCTGGTTGGACGTGTCCCTGCAGGACTCGAAGTCGCCGTCGCCCGCCAGCAACGGGCCATCCTGCGTCTCACACTGATGGGGGACCTTCGGGTCGGGGTCCCAGCACGGACCCGTCACGGTGGCCGCGCAGTCCTCCTGCGTGCCCGGCAGCGCGCACACGCGGTAGGTCGCGTACGCCCGGCCGTACACCCAACCCGGGTCGTAGCAGGAGTAGAGGTCCTTGAAGATGGGCTTCGACTGGCGGCCCTTCGGACGGTTGATGGTGTAGCGGTCCTTCTCCCCCTTCACCAACGTCACCGTCACGTCGATGTCGTCGCGCAGCGCGTCCCTGCCGAAGAGGTTGCCGTAGAAGGCGCCCTCGCGGACCCGGTACACGGCGCGCTCGGAGAGCGGAGCCTGCACTCCGGCCGAGACGCCCACGGTCGCCGTGCCCTCCGCGTCGCTGTCCCAGGGCGCGGTCATCACCGTGAAGTACCCACCCGACACGGGGCAGGTGAAGGTCATGGAGGGGTCCGTAGCCGTGGAGGACGAGGGGTCCGTGGACCCCGGCGAACATCCCTGGCTGGAGGCCACGTGCCGCGCGTCCGTCTTGTCGCAGCCGGCGATGCCCCGGCACACGCGCAGCACCATGCGCGTTTCGGAGCTGGAGCCCAGCGGCGTCCCAGACGGGCAGACCGCCGGGCCGCCCGCGCCCACGGAGATGGTCTGGCCCGCCGGGCACCACCCCACCGAGTGCATCTTCCAGCCGCAGTTCCGCTCCGCTCCCATCGTCTGCTCGTCGCACGGCACGGCGCTGTTCACGGACGCGGTCGTGGACGGTACGTGCTCAATCGGCGCCGTCCACGCGTCCAGTGAGAACGGCTGCGCGATGGAGAGGACGGGCTCGTGGATCTCCCCTCGCATGGACAACTCCACGCGGTAGCCCAGGCCGTTGTTGCGCGACAGCAGGCACGCCGTCACGCGCTTGAGGCACGCGTCGCCCGGTGCTTGCGTGCGCCACCACGGACAGAGGCCCGCGGAGCCGGCCCATTCACTGCGCTGAGAGCCGGAGGGTTGGAAGGGGTTGAGGTATTCGAGCGTCTCCCCCTCGTCCAACGCACAGCTCACCAGGTACGCCATGAAGCGCTGCGCGTAGGGGTCGCGGAGCTGGTTGTTGACGAGCGCGGTGCCCATGCCGGGGCTCATCACGTCGGGGTCGAAGAGAGACTCCAGCGAGCTCGTGGACAGGGCCGCGTTGGCGTCGTGGTTCGCGGCGATGGCGTTGAGCACCAGCTCCCGCGTCGTGAGCGAGTTGGCGATGCGGATGTCCGCCTTGCTCGTACCGAGCGCTACGTCGGCATCGGCGCTGACAAGGGTGTCTTCCGGGAGCGCGGGCTCGCAGCCGGTCAGCGCCAGCAACAGGAAACACCAGGGGACTCGGAGGACGGAGGAGGCCATCGCGCGAACACTCCTTGAGTAGGATTCGGAAACGGGAGGGAAGGAAACCCCAGGCGCGGCCTTCTTGTCTCCCTGTAGCGCGAAAGGTTACGTGAGCGGCACCGTGTAACGATTCCCGTTACAGCGCTGGGGGTGCGAGCGCGGCGCGCAATGCGTGGAAACGCGTAGACCACAGCGGCGCTTCCGCCACGGCGGGGCCGGCGCGTTCGAGCCACGCGAAGGCTTCTTCCATGGCACCCGTGCGGCGCGCGATGGCGGTGGCCTGCAGGAGGATCTCCGCCTTCTCATCCGGTGAGGCCAGCGCGTCCGCTTCGGTGTGGAGCGCGGCCCAATCCGTCGCGCGGAAGGCGCCGGTGCTCTGTTGATGGACCTGGAGCTCCACCAGCCGCCGCATGATGGCGGTGGGCGGCAGGGATTCCGGCGGACAGCGCTCCGAAATCCAGGCGAGCTGGCGGGCCGCCGCTGCCTCGTCTCCCGCGGCGGCCTGGATGCGGGCGAGGAGCAGCGCGTCCACCGGCACGGGGTGTTCACGGAAGAAGCGCACGCCCAACTCATGCGCGCGCTGCGCGAGGGGGAGCGCTTCGTCCAGGCGGCCCTGCATGTAGAGGACCTCCGCCAGGTTGAAGGTGGACCAGCGCTCCATCTGCGCGTGGGCCAGCTCGCGGCCCAGCACCATGGCGCGGCGCAGGTCCGCTTCCATGCGGGACACGTCGCCCTGACGAAGCCACAGCAGGACGCGGTTGCTCAGCACGGCGGCCTTGTGCAGTCCGTCGCCCGCGGCCTCGCAGCGCTCCAGGGCTTCGTCGAAGCGTTCAGCGGCTTCCGGCGCGCGGTCCAGGAAGGTGAGCGCGGCGCCCAGCAGGGCCAGCGACACGACCAGCGTCTCGTGGTCCCGGGCGCGCTCGGAGCCTTCGGCCGTGGAGGTGAGCACGCGGGCCGCGGCGGCCCACTCGCCCTGACGGACGTGCAGACGGCCCCGGGCCAGGCCACAGCGAAGGGACAGGCGCGGCGCGTCCAGGGGCTCGATGGCGTCAAGTGCTTCGCGCGTGCAGGCGGCGGAGCCATCCGAGTCCTCCATCCAGTCGCGCGCGGTGGCTTCCTCCAGCAGCAGGTCCACTTCGAGCGCGGCGTCGCCTCGGGTGCGGGCCAGGGCGCGCGCGGCGGACAGGTCCGCGAGGCTCTCCCGGAAGCGCTGGAGGCGGTGACGGACCTTGCCTCGTCCCGCGAGCGCCTGGGCCCGGCGCGCGTCATCGGATTCCGGAAGGAGCGCGAGCGCGCGCGTGTAGTGCTGCTCCGCTTCCACGGGCAGGTGACCGGAGCGGGCCTCCTCCGCCAGCGACAGGTAGTCGCGCGAGGCTTCCTGGTGGGCGCCGCAGACGGCAGCGTGGTGCGCACGGCGGCGGCGTTCGGCCACGTCGTCGCCCACGCTGGCCTTGAGCGCGGCGGCGTGCAGTGCGCGGCGGGGCGCGGGAGGCAGCAGGGCCTCCAGGGCCTCGCGCAGGAGCGGGTGGCGGAAGGCGAAGCGGCCCGGGCTGGTGGGACGCAGGAGGCCCGCGCGGGTCAGTCGCTGCAGGCCCGCGCCCGCGTCCAGCGCGGCGGCGCGCGACAGCTCCGGTCCCACGGTCAGGTGGCGCAGGGCCGCGTCCACGCGTGCGACGTCCACCTCCGTTCCGAGCACCGCGCACAGCCGCGCGAGCACACGGTGGGCCTCCGGAAGGCCCGCGAGCACGCGTGGGGCCAGCCGTTCGAACAGCGGCGTGACGGAGACGTCCAGCAGCGCGTCCGGCGCGACATACCATCCGCCACCCGGCGCTGAACGCAGGGCCCCGGCGGCCCGGAGCGCGCGGGCCAGTTCGACGAGGGACAGGGGCACGCCCTGCGCCAGTTGTTCCAGGCGCGCGAGCACGGGTTCGGGGATGTGCTCCGCCGGACGCAGCAGGTGGACGAGCACCGCACGGCTGGCTTCCGGAGGCAGGGGCGGCAGCGTGTGGCGTGAGACGTGGGCGCTGCGCTCGCCCAGGTGGGGACGCAGGCCCAGCAGCGAAGGACGTCCGGCGACGCAGATCCAAAGGGACGCCCGCGGTCCCTCGAGCGTGGCGCGCTCGAGCACATCCAGGCTCAGGGGATCCGCGAGGTGGGCATCGTCCAGCAGCAGCACGAGCGGGGCTTCACGGGCCTGGGCGACGAGGGCCTCGGCCAGGATGCGGGGCTCCGCGGACGGACGGCCCACGACGGCGCGCAGCGAATCCAGCAGGGCGTTGGACAGCGACGCATCCGGAGGCGGAGCGCGCAGGCGGACGACCCGGGCGTGGCCCGTGGACTCCAACTGGAGCGCGAGCGCCTTGAGCAACCGTGACTTGCCATGCCCCACCTCGCCGGTGAGCACGCCCAGGCCCGGTGCCGAGGACGACAGGCTCCGCGCCGCGTCCGCGACCAGGGCATCCAGCAGCGCGTCGCGGCCCACGAACGGAGGAGGCTCACCATCAGCGCGAGCTCCGTCCTCGTCATGGAGGCGCAGACGGAAGACCGCTCCGTTCTCGCGCTCGGCGTCCACGGGCCCTGGTGACGCCGCACGCGCACTCTCCGCGGCCGATTGAGGCACGGTGACTTCATGTATCCCGGCTGTCTGTATCGAGGCGCGTTCGCCACCTGCGGCCGCTTGGGAATGCGTGGACTCGCGGCTTACGGGCTCGGCGTCACTGTCGTCCTGCCGGGTGACGGGCTCGATCCACCCGGGCTCCAGCCTCGCGACCGCCTCCGGTGTCACCCGCACTTCGCCCTGCGCGAGTGCCCTTCCCCACCACGTCTCCGGCCGCTCCAGCGCGGCACCCGCGATGCGCGGCAACGTGGTGCCGGGATGCACGTACAGCACCGCGACGTGCAGGACCGCGGAGGCCTCTCCGGACTCCACCAACCGCCGTGCCGCGAGCGCACCCGCGCGCACGTTCGCCTCCGCGGACAACGACTCGCAGAAGACGAGCAGGTAGCCGCCCGCCGAGACCCGCGCCAGCACTCCACCGAACGGCTCCAGCGTGGCCGCCAGTCCTTCCACCGACGCGGCCGTGCGCAGCCCCAGCACCGCCACCGGACGCGCGCCCGCGAAGGTCACCAGCGCCTGCGCCGACCGCGCATCCCTCGCCCCGACGACACCTGGCAGCGAAGGCCCTTCCGCGCACGCGGCCTCGAACGCGGCCAGCAACTCCTCCGCGCTCGCGTACCGTTCCGCCGGCTCCTTGGCCAGACACCGCGCCACCACCGCGTCCAGCGCCCCCGGAACCTGCGCCCGCTCCGACACGCGCGGCGGACGCTGGCTCACGTGGCCTTCGCGCACCTCGTCCGGAGTGCCGTGGAACGGCGGCGTCCCCGTGATCAGTTCGAAGAGCAGGACGCCCAACGCGTAGATGTCCGCGGCCGGGCCCGCTTCGCGCGCGTCCAGGCACTGCTCCGGCGCCATGTAGACCGTCGTGCCCGCGCGGTTGCCCGCCTCCTCCGCCGGCCCCGCGTCCATCCATCGCGCGAGCCCGAAGTCCAGCAGGCTCAGCGCGCCACCTTCGCGCAGGAAGATGTTCTCCGGCTTGAGGTCCCGGTGCGCGATCCCCACCGCATGCACGCGCCCCACCGCAAGGCACAGCCCCGTCAGCAGCTCCCGCACCCGCGCCACGGACGCCGCGCCCGTCCCCGGCAGCGCCGCCATCCACGCCGCGAGCGTCTGCCCTCGCAACAACTCCTGCACCAGGAAGGGCCTGCCCCCCACCCGCCCCTCTTCCAGCACTTCAGGGACCGTGGGCGGCCCGACACGCCGGAGCGCCTCCGCCTCGTGGGCGAAGCGCGCATGGTGCGGCCCCAACCCCACCTTGAGCGCCACCTCGCGGCCGTCCGACTCGCGCACCGCGGTGAAGACGTGGGCGAAGCCCCCCACTCCCAACAGGGCGGCACCGGACAGGCCGGGGACGTCAGGAATCGCCAGCGGCTCCAGGGGGAGACCGGACCCGGCGGCGACGCCATTCACGGGACACGCCGCGCCCGGAGCGAGGCGGCGGTGGCAGACCGGACAGCGCATGCGGATGCCCGAAGGCTACCAGAG